>JANQLF010000259.1 GCA_028280785.1 Planctomycetota bacterium | reverse complement strand
TTTCAGGCAATAAATATGCCAAGAGCTACTCTGAATGTTGGACTTTGGTACGCAATATTAACTGTAGAAGTTTGCCGCGTGATAAAGAAGGGTTAATTGAGGGTAAATGCCCTAACTGCGGTGCCGAAATAGAACTTAATATGCATAATGAGTGTGAACATTGTAATGTGCTGTTGAGAAGTGGAAACTACGACTGGGTATTAAGTGAAATTACGCAAGTCACTGAGTGGGAGCCGAAAAAAGAATTCATCCCTGGCATGGTTAAATTTAAGAGAAAGGACCCTGATTTCTGCATTCAACATCTTGAAGATTTATCGAGTGTTGCATTTTATAGGTACATGGCTGCAGAACGTCATGGTTCAACAGATGTAATGGCAAATATTGCCTCACCTTCTCTATGTGGAATTCGTGCGCATGATATTAAACAGGATTCCCAGGAAGGTGTTATTTATGCTGATTGCTCCATCGGGTCTGTTGACGTAGTTGCGGCTATTCCCAATGATAAAGTTGATCAAATGGTTGTTGAAATTCGCTGGAGCGCATCTCGTTATAAAACGGCTGCTGAAAATAACTTTGAGTATATCGATCGCATTTATGAAGTATCCTATTTTTATATATTTGAGCGAAAAAGTGGTGTGGCGACTCAAAATGATCATGCACTCAGTTCGGCGCATTGCCTCTCATGTGGAGCACCACAGCAAATTTCTGCTGAGGGACTCTGCGATTATTGTGGATCGGTTCAAAATAATATTGATGTGCAATGGGTCTTGAATGATGTCTATCAAGCATTTTCTGATAAAGGTCAAGAAATGCGAAAATATATTAAAGATAGGCAGGGTGACCCAGATTATCTCACAAGTAAATGGGGAGTGGCAAAACAAAAACGAGATTGCTTGGCTTGGATGATTGCGGTGATGGTGGTCGATGAGCATATCTCGAACCGTGAGCGTCGTGTTGTTAAGCAGTTCGCCATTAAATCAGATTTGGATTTGAAAATAATCGAGCAAATTGAACGGGAAATTCAACTCGGTGATTTAGAGCTACCAAAACCGCAGGATAGGTTTGAGGCGAAAATCTGGTTGGACTATATCATTAATGTGGCATTGGCCGATGGAGTCATTTCCGCTTTGGAACGTCGTGCGATCCAGCTCTTGGTTAAGCAATCTGGACTTTTGAATTATGATATAAAAGAGAATATAAGTCGCATACAAAAATTGCGAAATCAAGAATTTGCTAAGATCCAGCGTGAAATGAAATAATAATCATTGACGTATAGACAATGAAGAGGACTATCTAAACAACTCAAGCTTGGCGACCATAAAAGTCGCAAAAACATGAAAGGACCAACCCGCAGAAAGCTCTTAACAACACGGAACTTACACTTATTAGCGAGCGCATTACAACAGCGTCGCATCCGTGATCAGACGGGATTGGTTTTCATCGAAGGTATTCGCGCACTTATAGCGGCCCATACAAGTGGGCATAAAATTAAACGTCTTCTATTTAGCAAGCGCCTTTATCGAGAAGCATCAGGGCATGAGCATATCCAAAAAATTCTCGATCAATATGAGCAAGTTGAATATATATCAGCGGATGAATTCCGGGCATTATCAAGTGCAAAGCATGTGAGTGGCATCGCTGCGCTTATACAGCAGCAATGGATGTCATTACAGGCCTTAGATGATTCATCAGGCATTTGGTTATTGGTTCGTCATATGCAATCGATGGGGAATATAGGTACGTTATTACGCTCAGCACATTCACTTAAATGCCGAGGTATTATCTGTGTCGGGAAGACATTAGATTTATATGATAGGGATGTCATGAATGCGAGTTTGGGAGCAGCTTTTCATATTGCTAAAATACGCACCATTCATCGTGACCTCATGCAATGGAAACATGTTCATCCACAGTGGCAAATTATTGGGACATCTGCACACGCATCAGTGGATTTGCAGGATTATCAGTTTCCTGGAAAAGGTATTCTGTGCATTGGTCATGAACGCATTGGTTTAAATGAGGAGGAGAAGGGTTATTGCGACGAAATGCTGCGGATACCAATGTTCGGTCGCAATACGTCACTTAATGCCGCGGTGGCAGGAAGTATTATGATTTATGAAGCGTGTCGTCAGCTGTATTTAAGTGTGCCAAAATAATATGCACAATTGGTTTTGTTGCATGTTGTTTCACATCAGAATAAAAGGACATAGGCGATTTTTTTGTAAGTGTATATTGCTGAGCATATGTTAAATATGTGCATGATGAGATTATTACTATGCTGCTTATTGGTAGCCCATATGAACGCGGCGATAAAAGAGCCACAGATGCTTGAACACATTCAAAAAGCCCAGACTGAACATCCACGCCTATTACTGACAAAAAGTGAAGAGGGAGCTTGGAAGGAACGGATATCGTCTGATCCCTTGTTGAATAAAACCAAAGACTATGTCATCAACATGGCTGAAGCGATGATCGCAATTCCGGTATTAGAGCGCAAGCAGACTGGTCGGCGTTTATTGAGTATCTCACGCGCATGTATTCGACGCATTCTTTGTTTGGGTGTGGCGTGGCGGCTGACAGGTGAACAACGTTTTTTAGATCGTACGCGCGATGAATTATTGGCAGTGTCAAATTTTAGTGATTGGAATCCATCACATTTTCTGGATGTCGGTGAAATGACAACGGCTGTGGCCATTGGCTATGATTGGTTATTCCATGAATTAGACAAAGAATCTAAACAAATAATCAAAACAGCATTGATAGAAAAAGGGTTAAAACAGTCTTTAAATGGTAAACATACGTGGTTTGTGAAAAGTAATAATAATTGGAATCAAGTATGTCATGGAGGCATGGTGCTGGGTTCTCTGGCAATAATGGAAGATGAGCCTGAATTAGCGGCGCAGCTTATTGCTCGAGCAATCAAACACACACCACATGCCGTAAAACTCTATGCTCCACATGGTGCCTATCCAGAAGGGCCGGGTTATTGGACCTATGGCACCTCTTATACGGTACTAACGATAGCGGCGCTTGAGTCGGCGCTTGGTAGTGACTTTGGTCTCAGTAAACAAAAAGGTCTGATGGAATCTTCGGATTATTATCAGCAGGTTTCTGGTCCATTTGGATTATTTTTTAATTATTCCGATGCCGGTTATCGGGATGGAGTGTGTCCAATTATGTATTGGTTCGCACGTAAACGTGAGAAGCCGTCATTACTGTGGCGTGAAAAGCAAACCTTGCCAGAAATGCTCGAACGGGAAGCAGATGTTTCGACACACCATTTTCGTTTTTTCCCACTCTTGCTTATTTGGTCTCAGGGCTTTGAGGGGGTTACAAAACCTGAGAAAAATTATTGGCGTGGCGATGGTAAAACACCGATTGGTTTACATCGCAGTGGTTGGCAGGACGCCAATCAAATATTTGTTGGGATTAAAGGCGGAACACCTTCGGCAAACCACGCTCACATGGATATTGGTAGTTTTGTTTTTGATGCCCATGGCGAGCGTTGGGTGACAGATTTAGGTGGTGAGCATTATCATCGGGTCGAAAGTGCTGGCGTGCGTTTATGGGGAAGGGATCAGGACGCACAGCGCTGGGATATTTTCAGGCATAATAATAAAAGCCACAATACCTTGGTTGTTAATGGTGAAAAACAGCGGGTGAAGGGTAGTGGCGAAATCATTAAGCATACGGAGCAGGCGACAGTAGTGAATTTATCGCATGCTTATAAAGGACAATTGCAATCGGCGCGCCGCGGTATCAAGCTCGTCGATAATTACGTTGTGTTGCGCGATGAATTAGTCGCACCAGCAAATGGAGCGTCAGTGCGCTGGGGCATAGCGACTGATGCAAAAATAAGTATTGATAAAAATAAAGCTGTTTTAACCAAAAATGGTAAAGCGGTGAACGTTGTCGTACACAAGCAGGATGATGTAAACCTGCGCATCATTGATATTGAAAAACCAGGTAAGGATTACGAAAAGGTTAATAAAGGTTTTAATATGCTGGTGTTTGAGGTGCCGCTTGAGGCCAATGAAAACGCCAGCATAGAAGTGGTATTCTATACTGGCGATATCAAGGATGTTCCATCGCAAAAATTGGATGAATGGTAGTTTATTTCTCCACTGATTGCTTGGTGACTTCGCTGCCAGGGGCCGTGAAGACCACGTAATCAAGATTTAATCCTGCGCCGCTCAAATTGTTGAGCTTGAGTTTGTGTGTTCCTTTATCGAGATGGATTAAGAATGGTTTGTCGAGAACACCCCAGGTGAGCGGAATTAATTTCCAGTTGTCGCTACCGTTTGACCAGCCACCAGTTCCGGGGAAGACCATCTCTTTGGCATATTCGTTTGGAAATTCGCCATCAATTTCAATGCTGCGCAATTGCTCGTCGCCTTCACGGCAATACTTGATATGCATTTGATAAAGGCCTGGCTTATCAACTTCAAAGGTATAATGCAGGCTGTGATCGCGGTTATTCCAACCAGAAAAGGCACTGCCATGAGTAGCGGTTTTCTTATCTGTAATATTAACCTTGCCACCTTGTTGTTCACTTAAGTCTTCAGCCTGAACCAAGACTATGGTGTCTGTAGGCAGGTTTATTTCTTTGGCTTTGGCCATCTGAGCTTCGTAAGCTTTACTGAGTTCAGCACGTTGCGCTGCTTCTTTGGCAATCAAGGCATTACGTTTATCGATCATTTGTTGATCTAAGTATTTTTGAATTGAGACCTGCTGGCCTTGATGCAATTCAACGCTGCCGTTTGCACTGACGAGCATAGTGCCATTACTGAGGGCTACTTTATTGCCATTGCTCACAACACTTTCAAATGCTGGTAATTTATTGATGATGAGACTAGTTTCGGTGTTGCTTTGATTCCAAACACCAGCCAGTCCATCTTTAACTTGTTGGTAAGCAATAAGACTTGGACTCGAGGTAGTAATATCCAATCCTGCACCTTGAAGTTGAGTACCGCCTGCGAGGTAAAGTCGAGTTAATACACCATTCTTCATTTGTACGAAAGCAACACGACCATCAAAGGACCAGTCGCCTAAGCTAATTTTATTTGGCGTATAATTAACCAATACAATTTCTTGAGTACCATCGACTAATGTCGCATGTAATAAATATGCCTCATTGCTCTGCTGCTTTTTAATTGATTGTATAGTGCCAGTTTCACCTTTTTTCACGATATCCATGACGCCGGCATAAACGGTTTCAGTGCCATGGCGACGAATCATAATAGTTGGCATATTTTTACCGCCTTTAGGTGTGGTGGTACTTACAATACTGCTGCCTTTTTCACCGACATAATGCATATCAACATGACCACGTTTAACCTTCCATGTTGCTTTCCAATCACCGTCGACTTGACCAATTCGCGGATCTTTAAAGTAGGCGTAGCCATTTTTTTCTTTTGGACATTCGTCCCAAGATCCCGTTGTGAGCTTTTCTTCAAGAGAGCCATGCCCGTGATAACACAGGTCTAAGCTGAATGGAATACCGCCTGTATACCAAAAAATATCGTATACACGTCCGTCACTCATTAACATGGTGCGATCCATGGCGCCGCCAGGAATAGCTTTATCGCTAGTGGCACGAATTAATGCCATATCTGCTGCAGTGCCGTAGGCCTCTAGGCGTCCACCTGAACGAATCTGGGTTTGTTCATTAGCGCTCAAAGTGTTGTGTGCTTGTGAATACGGGAAATATTTTTTGTATAAATCAGTTGAGTACCAAGCGCTACCGCCGTCACCGAATAATTCTTCGCCTAAGGCAAAGACGTTGAAGTTTAATTTATCATCGTGTCCATGACTACGGTTTGGCCCGTAATCCATGAATAAATATTTGCTGTCTTCACCAAATCCGGTGCGATTAATGGTGAAACCTACTCCAGGGAATAAAATCGATGGTATGGGTGGGAGATCAGCGGCATCGACTTCACTGAAATCACACGCAGGAAGGAATAAATTATAGATCGATTCAAAGGTTGGTGTTACTTTATGTAAAATACTATTGTAGGTTTTATCACCGTAGCGACGTAGGGCATACTGATAGAGGTGAGCATCGCGGCCATAGAGGCTGGCGCTGCCGCTATCGTGGACGGCAGGGGCACTGCTGCCGCCTGGATAGCAATACCAAATTGGTGAATCGAAAACAAATTTTAGGCGGTTATCACGGTAGCTATAAATATCAATACCATCATGCCACATAATTTCAGCCATGACAATTAAACCGCGGATGGCCATAAATTGATAGCCAATAGCACCTTCGGCCCACATGCCATCATCGTCAATGCCTTTATCTAAATGGAAATAAATGCCTTGTTTTTTATCACCTTTATTGCCGAGCATCGCGCGTTTGTAATATTCTTCATTGTCACAGACACGCGCACCAATCATAACCGCGGCACAGCAGATAACCGACCAGTTGGTGGGAGCGCCAATAATGCTTGAAGAGCGCATGATTTCTTTCACGCATGGCATGATGAATTTATCTTCTATTTTTGCGCGATCCTCATCGCTTAAAGCTTTGCTGTTGTGTATAAGATCATAGCCCCACGCTGCAGGGATTAACCAAATGGCATCACCAAGTCGCTGCCAGCTCCATTTAGAAGAGTCATGGGTAAATTTTGGGTGGGAGTGACGTGGATACGATTCGTATTTGTCGGCCATACCCATTAATAAGCGTTTGCATTCTTCGGCGTAGCGTTCGTCACCAGAAAGTGCATAGCCAATGCCTAAGTTAGCAATGCCTTGAGCTATAGCAGTGTGTAGGTTGGCTACTTTTGGATTTGTGCCGAGGTCAGGTTCGTCTGGCACTTCAAAAGCGTTTTCAATTATTTTTTCACAAGAAGAGATGATGCCATCATAGGCCTCTTTAGCTTTTTTCTGTTTTTTAATCGCGCCTTTGAACTCGTCGATTTCTTGCTGTGACCAGATGGTTTTGGGATGGGCATCGACTTTAAATGGTTTGCCAATGACAGGACTTACTTTTTGCGGATTTAAATTATCCGTTTGCATAATAAATTGTGTTTGATTGGGGATGTATGTTTTCGGTGTTGCAAAGCGCTCGGCTAAGACTTCCTCAACGATGACCTGAACTTGGTCGACCGTTCCGTAAGCGATTTTCTTTTTGCCGGGTTTAATCGGATCATAGATAGAATGGATTTCGACGATGATTTTATTTGTCTTCGCCGCGTAATCTAAAAATTGAAGTTCGCCGGGTTTTTGCTCAAGCGTATACTTTTTAGTTTCAGCATCTGGGCTGCTAATGCTGATATCTTTGGCGAGCGCAATGCTGCCACGGTAATCGGAGGGCTTGATGCCAACCTGTTGTACGGTTAGTGGGACTGGGAGTGTCACGGTTATCTTGCCGCTGGCCAGGTCGTTGATGATTGGACCTGCTGGCTTCGTTTCCTTCAGCATCTTCGGTGCTTTGTTCCACTTATCGTTGATAGGCTTCTTGGCCTTCGAAGTGACATGAATGGCAGCGCCATGGCGTTGGAGCGCGGCATTCTCAGCGGTATAAGATACTGTAAAAATAAGACTTAGAGATATTGCGCAAATGAGAGGTCGAAACATATGTGGCTCCTATACATCATAATGGTAACCCGAGTTACTCTGTGACAAGTTATTGCATGCAAGAAGTATGCTTATGATAAACAAGATTCGGATTTGGATAAATAAATATTCCGAGATGATGGGCCACTCATGATCTGTTCAATCATAGCTGTCGTTCTTGCTAGCCTGAATGCGTTGACCTTTGTTCTCTTTGCAACGGAATGCATTGATATCGGTACAGGCTGGGGTGCCGTTGGTGTGATATTAATTGCTGCGATGGTGATGGCAGGGCTGGCGCTCATTGGTTTGATCTTAGCAATAATCGATGCGCATAATCCTGAGCGACGAAATGTTTGGACCTGGATTGGTCTTTTTGGCAATGGCATACCATTGTTGATCATAAGTCTGATGTTCTTGTTAGGAAATTAACTTTTAAGGATGCTTAGCTTGGATATTCAAAGAGCTTTAGGTTTACAGGGTGACATTTGGCAAGATCCACAATCTGGAATAAAAAGTTATATTCTGAAAAAGCAAATTGCGCCTTTACAGCAATCGTTTTATTTTACCAGCCCATCAATATCGGCCGATGGGCGTTATTATTGGTTTTATGTTGCATTTCCTCCAGCAGGTAGCGCGGAAATAGGCCGTTCTTTGGCACTGTTGAATTTCGAAACTGGTGACGTTCATTATTTTCCCGATACGCAATTTCGTGATGCATCACCAATGGTGGATCCACTGACAGGTGAGGTGTATTGGGCTTGGGAGTATGCTGTCTATAAACGCAAGCCGCATGCTGATGCACCGGTAGAGTTCGTGAATAAAATCCCTGAAGAAATTCATCAACATCGATATGGAAAGCGTTTAGCGACACATTTGACCATGTCTGCAGATCGTAAATCGTTGTTTATTGATGCGCATCTCGGTAATGAATGGATTGCTGGGTCGTTACCATTGGATGGTGGTGACTTTGAATTATGGCAAACTTTTGATCGTTGTTTTAACCATGCCCAGTTTAATCCAAAAGACCCTGAGCTTGCATTAATAGCGCAAGACTGGTGGATTGATGTTGCCACAGGTGAGCGCGGTGATTTTGATGATCGCATTTGGACTATTCGTCTTGGTGAGCAGGCCCAATCTATTTTCGGAGGTGAAAACGGTCTTGCTCATGAATGGTGGGACGCTGATGGCGAGCACATTTGGTTTGTTAATTACGCTAATGGGACTGAACGTGTTAATATACATAGCAATAAACGTGAGCTTGTCTGGCCGAACGGCACCTGTCATTCGCATGCGAGTAACGATGGGAAATATTTGGTTGGTGATATTGGCACTTATTCCTGGTCGCAGAGCGGATGTCGAGTAGCATTTTATAATATTGAGACGGCTAAGGAAATTAATATCGCGAGTGAACTGCCAGTACCGAAATGGCCGCGCGGTGATTATCATATTGATCCGCATCCACAGTTCTGCTTAAACGATCAACTCATTGCCTATACGACCACAGTTCGAGGGGGTGTTGATGTGGCTTTTTGTGTTGTCGATGATTTGCTAAAGGCAACTTAATGAGTTGGTTCAAATATAATCCTCGGGCAATTGAATTCGATAGGCAGAAAGTACTGCGTGTGGTGCGGGATTTTCATGAACAGATGTATGGACCCAAATACAAACGCGTCATGCGAAAAGTTGAACGAGGGCCATTTGTACACGGACTAAACAATGCATTAATGGTAGAGTTTGGGCCTTGGGTTGATGGATGGACTTGGGCAACTGGTGAAGGAGGTGGAGGCGGACCTATTAGCAACTGGTGTTGCCCTGAACACAGTGTTTGGCGTAAGGGCGATAAATCATTTGATGATACCGTTGAAAGAATAGGCGACGCAGTTGAAGAATGGTATAAGTTTTTGAGTACTCTCGATGAAAAATTCGAAATAATTAACGGTGAATGCAGGGACGCTCATTTAGCGAGCCATATAGATCATGCTGCTTCAGAACTTCTTCCCTTTGTACTTAAATTAACCAGAGCCAATGATGCTTGGTATTATACATTTATGACCATGTTGAATTGGTATCTGGAATTTTTTGGCATTTATGGTGATAAAATCGAGGATGAACTCGAAAGGATTGTGGAGGGTGGATTTAGTAGTTGGTGCGAACCTACTGCGGAACAGGCTAAATCTGTGTGCCATAAATTGGGACAAAGTGTTGAGCAGTTAGCACAAAGCGAACCTGCTGTGCACGGTTATGAGTCAATAGACGCAACTGCTAGATGGGTGCTTTATAGACCACACTTACACTTAGATCCAAACCAGATGTGTCGATTAAAGGTGCCGACTGATAGGCATATGGAATTTATCGAAAAATATGATCGAAAGCGGAGTTCCGTACGTGCCGACAGAATGAAAGAGGCCTTAGAGATGTGTCGTGCCGCAGCAACGCTGGAACTTCCTTTGACCTGGGAGCTTTTATGTGATTGGCAGTCTGTGGTACTTGGTGAGTCGGCTGAATTTCGAAAAGGTGATGCGTTTGCTAAGGATGGAAGAGAGTGCTATCCATTAAACGATGGAACTCAGTCGCATTTCATTAATTTTTTGGCTGATGCAAATGATGATAGTGTCCATGCTGTTGGACGGGCTGCACGCGTCTATTTGGATATTTGCTTTTTTCATCCATTTCCTGATGGCAATGCACGAGCAGCACGATTGGCCTTGGATTTTGTGCTTACAAGGGCGAATCGAGCCGTGCTTATTGCAGAGCCATTATTTTTATTACCCCAAGTCCCTACAAATTTTTCTTTTCAATATGCGGTGCAAACATTAGCTGGCAGGAAAAACTTCTCATAGAAGACTTGCCTTGTCAGAGTTGATGGTGTTTCAATTAGGTATAGCATAATTCGTGACAAGTAGGTTGTGTATGCATAAATTTTATTCCTTAGGAGAGTGTAGCTCAGATGGAAGAGCGCCACACGCAATGTGGAGGACGCTGGTTCGATCCCAGCCACTCTCTCTCATATATGGATCCGGTTGATGCAAGTACATTACGAAGACTGGAAAATGTGCTGTAAGGTTTTGAAGAATGAAATTCAAAATCCGGGAAAATATGTATGGGGGAATGACGGGATTCTCATAGCACGGGTTTATAAACAATTACGCAAAGTTCAGCGTCGCCGCTTTCATGAGTATGCTTTGGCAAAGAAAAATTCCTTAAATAGACGGCTTGATGGTGATGATTGGAGACTTGGGATGACGTGGCTGGCACGCATCGTAAAAGATCCCTTGGCTGTTGAATTTGTGAGGCGCCGGAACGTCTATAAGAGGATACGTACTTCTATGAAAGAAATTATCCCACGTGAACCCAAGCCAGATCAGATGCTGGATCGTTTGTATATCTCAGAAAATGATCGGGATGCTGAGCTGTGTATATGCATAGAAACACTTCGCTATATTAATGCAGAACCATCTGCTGTTGCTGATCACGATGCAATGCTGCATTTAACTCGTACGTTATATAATAAATATAATCAAAAGGATCGTCCAGTAGACCCAGATGAAGTGAGCACGGAATATTCACAATACGCGCTGGATAGGTTGCTGGTGCATGTGGTCGACAATCCATATTCGGTGCCTGATCCTGCTCAATACAAGACTTTAGCAAAGAAAGCATTTAAAGTACTGCATCAACATTTTAGTGAATCTAAATATGATGCCGACATCATTGCACCAGAACGAGATGAGTCGTTAGTCGATGCACTAGAAGGAGAGTCAATGGTCGACTTGCCTCAAGCGCCAGATTTACCCGAACAAGATCCGGCAAAACCTGGAATAATTAAAAGCATTTTTCGATGGTTTCGAGGATGATGCTTATGGGGACCGTAGCTCAGATGGAAGAGCGCAATTCTGGCAGAATTGAGGGCGTTGGTTCGATCCCAACCGGTCCCCACCATTTGAATCAGCATAAATGGAGTGAATTATGTCGTTAAATAATGATGACATTGAAGCACTCACCGAGCTTTTACAGCGAATTGCTGATGATACGTCACTAATTTCAGATAATAACACGATTAAGTCACTCATTGCCAAGGTGTATAAAGAGGGGCGCCGGCAAGTTAGGCGTGAAATTCAAGATAAAAAATCCGCTCATGATCGAGCCTTGCTTGAAGAAACGGGTCGCTGTAAGGAAGAAAATCCAATTAGTGAGACAGCGCCCAAGCGCTTACTTGCTGATGAGTCTGAATATAGCGCTGTTTTACTTCAACAACGAAAATGTTATAGCTGCAAGGAGTCCTATAACACATTGGATAACTACTATCATATGTTATGTCCAAGATGCGCTACTCAGCATAAAGAAATGCGTGATAAACGCGTAGACTTAACAGGAAAATCCGCATTGATAACGGGTGGTAGGATAAAGATAGGGTTTCAGCTGGCGCTCAAAATGCTTCGTGATGGTGCACGAGTTTTAATTACAACACGCTTCCCAAAAGACGCGATTAAAAAGTATGCAAAAGAACCGGATTTTGAATCGTGGAAAGATCGTATTAAGATATTTAACCTAGACTTTCGCCAATTGCACATGGTAAATAATTTCATTACTAGGATGAATGAGGACGAGCAATTGGATATTCTTGTAAACAATGCTGCGCAGACAATTAGTCGTCCACAAGAATATTATAGTGAACTGATAGAGGCAGAAAATTTAGATGTGCTTGAAAGCGAACGGGAAAAACTTTTAGGCTGGGCAAGCGACCATATTAATCAACAGCTGTCCACTGATAAGGCTTTGAGTAAATTATTTCCACGTGGTATGCTCGGTTCAGATGGACAACAATTGGATTTGCGAGAAAAGAATAGTTGGTTGTTAAGTTTAGCTGAAGTCCCGTTGAACGAGCTCTTGGAAGTGCACGTTGTTAATACCTTTGCACCATTCATGCTCATTCAGGGATTGGTCGGTTTAATGACAGATAAAACAACACCATCGTTTATCATAAACGTTTCTGCTATGGAAGGCCAATTTAATAGAGCAAATAAAACTGTTAGACATGTCCATACTAATATGGCGAAAGCTGGTTTAAATATGGTGACTCGCACCAGTGCTGCTGATTTACAAAAATGTAATATTTTTATGAATAGTGTTGATACCGGGTGGATTACTCAGGAGAACCCATTTCCTGTAGAACAGCGCATCCGCGAGAATGGATTTGTGCCACCTTTGGATGAGATAGACGGAGCTGCGCGTATTTATGCACCTATTATTGATGGGATGATGGGCAAATGTGTATTTGGAAAATTTTTGAAGGACTATAGGGAGTGCCCTTGGTGAATGTAACGCGTCCAAGCTGTCCGGTTTTGCCGCTCAAGGATTTTGAAGAATGCCCAATTGAAGAGCTGGATACCTTGCTTGAGGCAATCGGTTATGGACAGCCGGGTGTCTATGCACGTGGCACGTATACGGTTGATGGACGCATTGATATGTGCAAGCAGTCAATTGGCCCGCAAGGGGCAAAGCGCATTGCGCATGTTTTACAGGAGCAGTCTGAAATACATACGGTGTTGCTAGGTACAGATGGTATAGGTGATGAAGGCGCTCAATCAGTAGCTGAAATGGCAAGAAAACATCCATCTATCGAAACCATCTACTTGGGGTGTAATGGTATTACAGCAAAAGGTGTTCAATCATTAAGTGCTGCTGTACATGAAAACAAACGAATAACAGGGCTATGGCTAAAGCGTAACCCTATTGGAGAAGAGGGAGCTGATATATTAGCTCATTATTTATCAAAAGGCTCAAATTTAGAAGTGCTAGATTTAGTACACACAGGAATTGGTTTGTCAGGATTAAAGAAAATAATTGAAGCAGTAATATCAGGAAAAGTGCCAATAACGCATCTATATTTAGGCGCCAATGCATTCGATGAATCTATAATTAATGTGTTGCTGCCATATCTTTCAGTTTCAACATCAATAAAAGGCCTTTATTTGAGTGGAAATTTCATTGGTGATTCAGGTATCAAGGAATTATTTTCGAAGCGCTTTTCCTTAAAAGAATTGGGCATTGGTAGCAATGGACTTACTGATAAATCAATTGAAACCATATGCCAAGGTACGCATTTGGATTTGACTCGCCTGTTGGACCTGGGCAGGACACCTGCGCAGACAACGCTCGGGGCACAGGCTAATGACTTTGGAGACGAAGGTACTAGTCAATTAGCAAATAAATTAATGTGTTTTCCTGCATTGGAAATTCTAAATTTAAAACAGTGTGGTATTCAAAAGCGAGGCTGTACGGCTTTGGTTTCTGCTGCTATGCATCATAGTTGTCTGTGCTCAGTGAATTTATCTGGTAATGTCATTGATGCTCACGCTAAAAGATTACTAGATGTATTTCACAAGAATAGAACGAAACGTGTTTCTCCTATAATACAACGGATAAAGAGCCGCTATCGATAGTTGATATAACCCCTTATAAATCGGTTTACTTACAGGACTCTAATCCTATCATCTAGTCCGCTATGAAGAATTCACTCATTCAAAACCTTATTTGCTTGCTTGCCTTAGCGTTCATGTATCAGTTGCAGGCTGCTGAGGAAGAAACAAACAAAAATATCCTCAAAGCTGAGGCGAAATATAATAGCAAGATGGCGAGCATTATAGAGAAGGCGCAATCTGATGCGGACAAAGCCAAAGCTGATCTTTTAAAGGCGTTAGACCGAGAACTGACGACAGCCACTAAAAAAGGCAATTTCGATGAAGCGATGCGTATTAAAGCCAAACTAGAAGAAATGAAAAAAGAAGATCAGGTTGGTGATTTATTTGGCGATGTCGATGTGGCTATTAAAGAAAAGAAAAAGGGATCTGCGTCAACTGGCTCATCTGATGTGAAGTTAGAATTTTATGGGATGTGGATGAAAGGTGGGGCTACACCTGAACAAAAAGAAGCATTAGTAAAAGCTGTTATAGATCCCAAGACCAACACGGCCACACTCAATGTGAAAAAAATGAAAGAGGTTTTAGGCGATGCGGCTTGGTTTACCTCTACATTTAAAATGAAGGGTTCGATGGTTACGGTCCAGCCTGGAATGAAAACGCGGTTTATGTTGCGTGAAGGACAAGAGAGTAGTGAAGAGCGCTTTGCTTTGATTATGCTCATAGATGATAAGAAGGACTATAAACTCAATTATGAGATAGCACTTGAAGCGGTTAAGGAATTACTGAAAGAGAACAAGGAATAATATGCGAGACCAATTTTATAACTTATCAGTTGGCTTACTTGTGTTTCTGTTCTCAGGTCAGATCACTCATGCTGCTGAGGAAGAAACAAACAAAAACATCATCAAAGCTGAGGCTAAATATAATGAAAAGATGGCCAATATTATTTCGAATGCACAAAAAGATGCAGATAAGGCTAAGGCTGATTTGATGAAGGCGTTGGAGCGCGAATTGGCAACCGCTACGAAAAAGGGTAAATTTGATGAAGCCATGCGTATCAAATTAAAATTAGAAGAGCGCAAGAAAGAGGATCAGGTTGGCGATTTATTTGGCGAAGTTGAAGGGGGCGGTAAGACTGCCGATGGCGGAACTGATAAAGCTGACGCTTCTGATGTGAAAATAACATTTCTGAGTATCTGGACCAAACAGGGCGTTCCTCCAGAGACCAAAGAGAAATTGAAAGCGGCAATGATAGACGAGAAAAGCAATACCTTGAAAGTCGATTTAAAGCAAATTACGGACATTTTGGGCCACAACGATTATTTTAATATGTCATTCGGTATGGGTGGTTCTACGTTGCGAGTCAGTCCCAGCCCAAACCCAAGATTTTGGCTTACAGATGACCGCCAACACACCTTGGAGCGATTTTACCTGGTGCTGGCCATTAATAGTTCGAAGTCCCATACTTTGAATTATGAGATGGTGGCTGCAGAAGTGAAAAAGCTGCTGAAGGAGAAGAAAGAGTAGTGAACTCAGCGATGCCTCGTTCGTTTCTCATGTATGGGGCTTCTTGCGAGTAAACGCCTGTATTGGGTGCTCATTTTAATTACAATTCTTTTTCTTCCTGCGTTATTCTATTATAAGTCTATAAAAACCTTTGATTGCAAGCGAACGGGTTCAACAAAATATGTGACTGAGACTGGTCTCTATTTTCCGATCTATGGGCAATTAACTTTAAATAAAATTGAGAATATCGAAGCCAGTCGATTTCACCGTGATTTTCATTATAGAAGAGAGCCGTCTGTAAACAGGTTAATTGGATGGGAGATTAAATCTATTAATCCATTTTATTATTGGTGGGCCGATGAGGAGTGCCCTACTAGAATTTACCTTTATGATCGATCAGACATACCATATTTCGTTCATTTGTATAATACTGAGACAAAATTTAGAGACTTTGTGTTTAAATGTGTTGAAAAAAAGAAGTTTGAATTGAATTGGTTTATTGAAGAAGTTTGTGGGGTCTATGCATGCTGTGGCCCATATTTGAACCTGTTTGATCCGAGGGTGAAGCTTTTGTTCTCTTATGATTCAGATTTGGATTGGGAGCCAAAGAAAAAGCCAGGCCTATTGTAATTCGCCCCGGCTCAGTTTCGGCCTCCTCGCTTTGCTGCGGGGGCTTCTTCGCTCTCCGCGCGGATTAATAAATCTTCAAATTTCGCGTCCATTTCCTCGTGTCCTCGGACTTCGTCCTGTGGGCACTTCGTCGCGTTGCGCTCGGCAATGAGGCCATGCCCATGGCCTCAGAAAATCGCTGTGCGATTTTGCCGTGCTCACCCAATAGATTAATGGGTTGCTGATGGTCGCGAGTGAGAAGCAAAAGGGGGAGCCAAAGAAAAAGCCAGACCTATTGGCCTGGCTTTTTCTTTGGCTCCCCCGGCTAGATTCGAACTAGCGACCAATAGATTAACAGTCTACTGCTCTACCGCTGAGCTACAGGGGATTGTAATGTATTGCGGAGCGGGGTTTTATGCCCTGCTTGGGTGCTTACAAGCCTCTATTCTGGTCCTGCGAAGACATTAGAAGATAAGTAACGATCACCGCGGTCGCAGACGATGAAAACAATGCAACCCGAGTCTAGTTCTTGAGCTACTTGGAGGGCTGCCCAAGCAGCGCCGCCACTGCTGATGCCGACAAAAAGGCCAGCGTCCTTGGCCAAGCGGCGAGCTGTGTTTTCTGCGTCTAATTGGTCAACATCGATGATGCGATCGACGCGATCTGGTTCGTAGATCGTCGGTAGATATTCCTTTGGCCAGCGACGAATGCCAGGAATGCGCGAGCCTTCGGTGGGTTGGCAGCCGACAATCTGTATATCGGCATTTTGTTCCTTGAGAAAGCGACTAGTGCCCATGATCGTGCCGGTAGTGCCCATGGCTGAAACGAAATGAGTAACCTTTTGCTCGGTATCGCGCCAAATTTCAGGGCCAGTACTGATGTAGTGAGCTTGTGGGTTGTCGGGATTGGCAAATTGGTTGAGCATCAAAAAGGCGTCAGGCTGTCCTGCGGTGTCGTCGACCATCTTTTGAGCGTCATCGCGTGCAGCTTCGATACCGCCATCGACGAGGTGAACAACCGCACCATAGGCTTCCATGGTCTGGGTTCGCTCGACGGTTGAATTGGCAGGCATCAGGAGGTGCATTTCGACACCTGCTGCTTTGGCGATCATTGCCAGGGCGATGCCAGTGTTGCCGCTGGTGGCTTCGACGAGACGCATGCCAGGTTTGAGCTCACCGCGTTTTTGTGCACTGAGAATCATATTGCGTGCGGCGCGGTCTTTGACGCTACCGCCAGGATTATTGCCTTCGAGCTTGGCTAATACTTTAACATGTTCTTTGCCAACAAGGTGGGAGATATCGCAAAGCGGCGTATTGCCAACCAGATCAAGTACACTCATAAGCGAAAAGTCTCGTATTCGTCAATGACCCGCAAGTCTTGATCATTGTTTAAATTGTTACTGGGCAATTAGCCGGGGAAGGTATTATCGTTTATCGCGTTGAGCACTTCGCCTGCTAAATAGAAACTGCCACAAATACAAATATCTTGATCAGACGGAATTCTTTCGAGCGCTCCATGAAAGTCGGTGAAATAGTCCCACTGCCGAGCTTTTGCAGGCCAATCTTCGTCACCGCATGCTCGTGGCCAATCAAAGCCACAGCGCAGTATTTGTCGCTCTTTTGGTAAAGCCGCGCAAATGTCATCTAATTGTTTGTCGATCATGCTGCCAATTATAATAGACCAATCATCGCGCAGTTCTTGTTCAGCAACAGCCATACATGCTTTGATGCTTTCACCATTATGGCTGGCATCGATTAAAATGCGACGGTCTTCAAATTCGATAACTTGGCAGCGTGCATCTAATTCAGTTTGGGCGAATGCATCGATAAAAACATGTTCTGGTGTATCTGCTGCGAGAATTTTTAAAGCAGCTAAAGCAGTGGAGGCATTGCCTTGTTGATGATCTCCAGGTAATTTTAATTCAAAACGCAATTGTTTTTGAATCCATTGGAGATCGCTGTTTTCTGGTAAAACAAAGCACATGGCTTCTTCAGCTTCAGGTGATTGGGGTCCGATCAATAAAGGCGCATCGCTTCGTGCTATGGCTAATTTTTCACTCGCTATTTCTTTGAGGGTATTTCCTAGTACTGCGCAGTGGTCATAACTTATGGCTGTTACAATTGCCAGCTTTGCATCAAGAACATTAGCACAATCAAGTCGACCGCCGAGACCGACTTCTGATAAAAATTCATCGACTTCTAGTGTAGAAGATAAATAAGCGGCTATGCAGAAACAACGCTCGTAATAGGTTAATGCCACATCAGATTCGATTTCAGCTGAAGCTACAGCTTCAGCGGCATTTAATAACGTTGCGTCATCAAGGGACTGACCATTTAAGCGCCAGCGTTCATTAATATGCAACACATGCGGTGAGGTGAAACTTAAGCAGGTTTTACTGGCAGCGATTAATCCTGATTCAATAAAACGGACTGTGCTGCCTTTGCCTTTGGTTCCGGCAACAGTGATAGGGCGTAACTGATAGTTCCAATGCGTGATGACTTTTTGAACTGGCTCTAGTTTAAGGTCGTCATAGACCCCGCTGTGTTCGCGACTCGGAGCTGTATACAGCCAATCTTCAAGGTCAGTGATTGCCATTAGTGGGCATGTTTTCGAATAATTGCGAATTACAAGTTAGCTTGCGCTGCTCTAATCGACTTAAGAATGCCCGTATGAGCGCATTAATTGCACCACAGTGGGATGCCTATCAACTCATCGATAGTGGTGATGGTGATAAATTAGAGCAGATTGGTGATTACATTGTGCAACGGCCATGCCCACAGGCTATTTGGGCGAAGCAGTCAGGTAAAAAAGAATGGCAGCGAGCGCAGTCGGTATGCCACCGCAATAAAGATGGTGGAGGTTACTGGGAGCACCCGTCTAAAAAAGAACCAACATTTCCTGTAGCTTGGCCGTGTGGATCAGAACAGCTCACATTCGAAGTGCGTTTCACGAGTTTTGGTCATTGTGGTATTTTTTTTGAGCAGAGCTCAATCTGGCAATTGCTCTATGATCGCTGTGTTTCATTAAAAGAACAATTGGGTCGTACGCCGAAGATGGTTAATTTGTTTGGTTATACTGGCTGTGCATCGTTGGTGATGGCCGCAGCAGGCGCTGAA
>JANQLF010000230.1 GCA_028280785.1 Planctomycetota bacterium | reverse complement strand
GTCAGCGGCGAAGACTGCTCTGCTGCCTACGCGCATGGCTCCAGCACTTAGGCGCAGGCGCAATGCGGTATTATTTTCAGCGGTGATGTCTCCAACATTTACCATCGTTAATTCGATGTTGTCATCATTATTTATATCTTTGATAATTTGCTTGGTGTTGTCATCCATTTCCAGCCAGTCATTTTGCTGGAAATCGGAAATGATATACAATTTTTTCAAGCCCTTGGCACTCTCTTTAAGTTTATCGCGAGCGGCTGTAAGGGAATTGGTCCAATTGCTGGTTAAAGAACTGCGACTAAGGGTTCGAGTGGTTTCTTCTAACAGTGAGTAATCATCGGAGAAATCTGCAATGATTGGATCTGGTATCTCACTGGCGAGGTACAAACAAATACCCGTGCCTGAAGCTTGATCATTAATGACATCGATGGCGTATTCTTTGGCTTTCTCCCATCGGGTTTGTGCACCTTGTGTGGTGCCCATCGAATAGCTGTTATCGATAAGCAGAACAACATCTGCTTCAGAGCCTACCATATTAGCAATAGCGCCAGAATTAAATAATGGGCGCGCTACAGCTAGGGCTAAAAAGAGGATCATCAGAATACGCAGTAAGAGTAGTAGGAGATCTTCAATGGTAGTCTTGCGTTTTTGCTCCATGATATCGAGCAAAAATTGCATAGCAGCCCAGTCCATCTCTTTGATTTTTCGTTGAAATATCAAATAGATAATAATCGGAACTAAGAATAATAAGGTGCCCCACAAGAGGGCCGGGTTAAGAAATAACACGTGCTCCCTAGCGGACTAAGTGGGTTAACCGAGAGGTCAGGTACTCGAATAATACCTGTTCTATTGGATGAGATGTATTTGCCAAAACGTATTCGGCATTATTGGCTTCGCAAATTTCACGTAGAGCATAATTGTGCTTTTGTACGCGTTCTAAATAAGCCTTTCTCAGTGATTTTGGTGATAGTTTTAACTCAGGATAGCCTTCCAAGCCTTTGAACTTGATGCGACCTTCCATTGGAAATTCCAATTCGTATTCATCCATTACCTGAAATACAACAATTTCATGATTATCATAACGTAAACGGGCTAGGCCACGACGGAGATCGTTTGGATCGGTAAAGAAGTCGGAGATCAGTACAACAATCTGACGTCGACCAATACGATTAGCAAAATCTAATAATGGATCTGCCAATTGGGTCTTTTTGGTTGGTTTTAAATCTTCTAAAATTTTACTTAATTTATAAGTAGATGTGAGGTTGTTACTTGGTGGGATAAAATCGATGATTTTTTCATCAAATACACCAAGGCCAACAGAGTCTCGGGCACCTGTTACTAAATAGGTTAACGTAATGGCTAAATATGCGGCGTAATCTAATTTAGTGATTTTCCCTGAGCCAAATTTCATTGATTCAGATGCGTCTAGAAATATTTGACAGACTAAATTCGTTTCGGCTTCATATTGCTTAATCATTAAGCGGTCGCGTTTATAGTAGACCACCCAGTCAATATGTTTGATTTCATCACCAGGCATATATTCCCGATGTCCGGCGAACTCTACCGAGAATCCGTGGAAAGGGGATTTATGACCACCAGCTTGGGAGCCCTCTACAAGGCCTTTCGGTCCGAGCTCAAGAGCACCGACCTTACTGATAGCAGCATGATTGATGTATTTGCCGAGAGTTTTCATGCGTTAATTACCCGTTTTGAGGAATAGCCTCGAGTAATTTTTCAACAAGAATATCCGAAGTAATGCCTTCAGCTAATGCACCAAAGTTTGGTGATAGGCGGTGGCGTAGTACCGGATTGGCAATAGCTGCGACATCTTCCGTCGAAACATGATAGCGACCGTTGAGGATGGCACGAGCTTTTGCTGCGCTGATCAAGGCAAGACAGGCGCGCGGACCAGCACTAATGTTCACATAATCATTAATAAAGTCAGGGGCTTCAGGACGTCCTTTGCGCGTCGCTCGGACTAAATTAACCGCATAATGCAAGACGTGATCAGAAACTGGCGCACGCTTAATTAGTTCTTGATAGTCGCAAATATCCTGGCCAGTCATAACCGAAACAATGTCTTCACTCACGCTTGATGTGACCATGCGCGCAATCTCAACTTCGTCATCGTATTCAGGGAAGTCTACAAAAATATTAAAGAGGAATCGGTCCATTTGAGCTTCAGGAAGTGGGTAGGTACCTTCCTGGTCCAACGGGTTTTGCGTTGCCATCACAAAGAATGGCTTGTCTAATTTATAGGTTTTACCACCCGCAGATACTTGTTTTTCTTGCATCGCTTCAAGCAATGATGCCTGTGTTTTAGGTGGCGTACGGTTAATTTCGTCCGCTAGAAGGATGTTAGAGAATACTGGGCCTGGCAAGAATTTATATTCCCGTCTACCCGTTTCTGGATCATCTTGAATGATTTCAGTACCGGTGATATCTGATGGCATTAAGTCAGGTGTAAACTGAATACGTTTAAACGTTACACCGAGGCCTTCAGCGATTGAGTTCACCAATAAGGTTTTAGCTAAACCCGGAACTCCAATAAGCAGACAGTGGCCGCTGGCAAAAATACAAGCGAGTACATTGTCAACAACTTCATGTTGACCAATAATCTTCTTATGGATTTCGTGTTTTAATGCTTGATAGGATTCACCGATACGCTGCACCATTGCTTGGTCATCACCAGACGCTGGAGCCGATTCGCGCTTCGGAGCTGGTGGTGGCGCAGCTTCTTCTTGTGGCGGAGGTGCAGAAGCCTCTGCTGCCATATCGTTGTCTAACGGAGGACTGAAGCTCTCTGTGGCTGCGTCAGAATTTGGCAGTGAACCAGGCTCTTCAGTGGTGAGGATGCCTTCGCCACAGGTTTTGCATGGAATTTCTTTTCCAGGGCTTGGTTCTCTTTTGGCTTTAAATTTTTTGCCACATGCGTTGCACCAAAGCAAAACTGACATATCTATCTCCAAAGTCCATAATGGCAAAAAGCCATATAATTGTTGATGAAATTATTCATCGGATTAATCAGTAGGTATCTGATTGGGTAAATTGATTATTTCAAGAGGGAGGCCACCACTGTTTCCAATTGCAAATTGTAAATCCCATCCACGTACGTAATCGTAGTAGATTAGTAATTTGTGTTGGCCAGCTTCGAGCCTTACGGGTATTGCGAGTGGTGTATAAACGCCGTTCTCAAGACGGCCTTCAAAAACCATATTTCCATCTACCCACATTTTTACGATAGCACCATAACGATGTGGATATTGTTGTTGGAGGTACATCCAAATTTTCTTTTTCTCTAGCAATTCAAAAGTCATGTGATGATAAGAAAACGCGCGGTCTCTTGAACGTGACTTAGGAAGTCTAAATCGGCTATGAGTGTTATACTCCATTTTCTTTGTGCTGGATTGAAAATGAAATGATTCATCATTGTATTTATAGGTTTTAGCGAGTGGATCTTCTTGGTCTTCAGGCGTTGGACCAAGGAAGGCATCCTTCTGTTTAAGGATTGCACCCAAATTGTACCAACGTTCGGAACCACGCATGTTGTTGTTGTATTCTGTGAAAATTTGTCGTTGCAGATTGCGTTCAATTTTATGTTTACGAAGGTGTTCTTCGACCTTTTTATAAATTTGCTGATTAGGTAATTTTTTACCTCGATAGGTGTTAAATAACTGTCTAATGACATCAGGTCGTCTTGAGTTTGACCTATTGCTACCTATTTGGCGGAGAACAATGTCCCATATTTCTGCGCCGTCTTTACGTTTTTCCTCTGGGGTGCAGTTCCAGTACGTGTAAACAAGATCGTGTCCAATTTGGGAATCAGAAGGGAGGTTTTCAATCATGTATAAAACATCAGCTGATTCATATTTTGCTTCCGGTATCGCTGGATATTGAATTTTAGGAAATTGAAAGACCAGTCCGCGACCACGATTATCAAAGCTCATCGCACGATAAACTTTTTTGTTATACTGATAGTTAACCATCCGGTGGGTGCCAGATTTTCCACGGTGATTATTAGGTGGTTTTAATTCATTTTTAAATTCGCCTTCGCGAGTGAGGAAGACCTTTTTGCTACTTGGTGTAACGTAGGCTACTTCTCCTATGTAGGCTTGTACATCATGGAGATGCATTTTTTCTACAAATTTAGCTGGGCGTGCGTGATAGAGTCCAGGGAAGAAATGTATTGCGTGAGGAATGTTTGAGCGTTTCACAAACGGGCTGTGATTTTGTAGGGGGATGGTGAAACCATGTCTGTCTTCTCGACTTCCCTCAGAGCGCAGACCGCGTGAAGAGTAGTAGTAATTGGTGTAAGGAAATAACTCAAAAACAAAGTAGCTGAGTCCGTAATCACGCGCTTCTTTTTTGATTCCATTGCTATCGCAGAATTGGACAAGTTGTTTGACGACATTATCGCGGTACTTAATAAATTCATCGTCAACGTCTAATACATCCGGATGCTCATCTTTCCATTTTCGCAAATGTTCCCACAACAAACAAGATAGGATGTTTGGCAATGCGGTTGAATCTTTGCAGCGCTTTGCCATATCTTTCATGTATTGAATGTTGTTATCATAGCCATGGATACTGCGGCGACTGTTGAACCAACGAGCTAGCGTTAAACCTTGTGGGAATATATCTTTACTTTTATTATAAATATTTTCTCTAAATTGATAATTTTCGGCTGTATTGATAACATTAATTGGGTTGCCGAATTGAAAACCTATGGTTCCTGCAGAACCTTTATTGGCTATGCCGCCCATCATGAAACGACCTTGGCTCTGACCATTTACATATTCTTCAATTTCCATGTGAATACGCGGTCCATAACCACGCCAGCTATCAGAGTTAATATCATCACGGTTAAATACAGCGTAGCAGTGTATATTTCCTTTGGAGTCTTTGCGTGACCAGGTGTTTACACGATTAGCTCTAGATAATGTGGTGACGCCAGAGGGGCTGCGATCTACATTCCATTTGAGTTCAAAGTTTTTCTCATTTTCTTCATAAAATTCTACAGAAAGTTTATACTGCCTGCTGTCGACAGCAGATTTTGGTGCAGAGGCAATGAGTCTAACATAAACATAATCATCATCATGGCCGACCTGGTAGGCATATTTGTGACGAGGACTGTGACCGGTGTTGCTGATCCAATAGTCTTTAGCTACTCTACTTGGTTTTGCCCAATAATCCTGTGGCCAGCCACTATCATTGATGTTTTTGACTCGCGCATAATCGACAGGGAAATTAAGTTTTCCATCTGAGCGCAAGACATAAATATGATTACGATTTAAATAGAGTGCAGAATTGTTAAGGAATGCGACGAATCGACCGTCGCGATTTCCGGATAGACGATTAGATGCAATGATCTTGCCCGTTTTTCTATCATAGCTTGCATAGCTTGAGTTTGAGAAGAGGTGAATAATGCCAGCATTGGCATAGGCGTATGCATCATGGTTTTCATATGCGAGGTGGCCATAGACAGAGCCAGCGGGTTTTTGTAATTCGATGCTGCCGTCTTTATCGTGCCACATGATCGGTTTATTTTCTTGTATGACCGCTGCACCTTTGCCTCGTGCAATAATTACCTTTTTGACTTTACCAATGCCTTTGCCAGTTTTCATGTTAAGTACGCCTGTGCGACCGGCGAATATCATGCCGTTAGCATAAGTAGCACCAAAAGATCGGGTTTTCACTGGACCGTGTAGTATTTGTCCGGAATCAATTTTAATGATCCAGACCACTTCTTTTCTATGGTCAGCAAGCATCATGGTATTGTCGGCAATCTTAGTTGCCCAGCTGCGTTCTTTCTTGTCAAATTTCCATAATTGTTTGCCGGTAGAGGTGTCAAACGCTACAGCAGCTTTGTCAGCTTCTGAATTGATAAGAATAATTTTCCTATCGCCGTATATAGCTCCAGATTTACGACCGAAATTTAAGCGTGATTTTTCAGCGCCTGTTTTGAGGTCGACAAAGATAAGGCGTTGTCCGCCGCCAAAGGCACCAGTGCCGTAAATGGCGCATACATCGTTATTGACTATGATCCGTTGAACATCATTTACTTTGTAGTCTCTATCGATGTGTCTTTCGAGTAAGACTTCACGATTAGGAAGTTGTTCGACACGAATGTGCTTTTTATCCCAGAATGCAATTTTATCTCCATAAAGCCCATAGGACTTTTTAGAGTCAATCCACATTATTTTATCATCAACTTTATTACCTTTGGCGTCTGTATGTGCTTCGCGATATAAACCGATGCCTTGTTCTCTATATTTATCTAGTATGTAATAAAAAGGTAGAGATGTCTTTCTGAACTTCGTGTTCCCATCTATATTGAGAGGGGAGAGAATGGTTTTACTGATGTAATTATTTGAGGTGAGCACAAATGATTTTTCTTTGTGGCTCTTCTGGTTTATTGGTTGGTCGATACCCAAAGACTTACTTATTTTTGGACTGCCCGCCTGAAACGTTTTGCCATAGGCATGGATATGAATGTCATTTTTAGTCAGGAGATACCAATAGGCGGCATCGCGTCTAATTTTATTAGGAGTATATGGCGTCGGATGAAATTCTTTAAATTCACCGGTTTTGGCTTGGTAAATAGCAAAGCCATTGTCGCTAGGTATGTACAAATCATCACCCTGTAGACATCCTTCGCCGGTTACGCGAATACCCATGCCATGTTTACGCCAAACGATTTCGCCGGTTTCCGGGTCAACGCGCATAATAGTGTTTTTGGTATTGGATATAATGAGAGCGTCACTTGAATTACGTGAATGGATGTAGCAGTGGTCATTTGGTTTCCAGCGCCATTTTTGACGTCCACTGCGCTTATTGACACCAACCCACTCCTGTATGTTTGGCATAAATGCGACGATTGTATTTGAATAAGGACGAATAAATGCCGCAGGGGTAATGGTATGACGCATGTGTCTGAGTGTTTGTCCAGCAACCCAGTCTAGTTGCAAACTCGTACGGTTGATCTTAAACATCGTGCCACTGCCAGACAAGCCATACAGATATTCTTTATCACTGAAAAAATGTTGGGCGTGGCGTGATTTTTCGACTTTGTAGCCAGCGAACATAGTATTAATAGGAATAGAGCTCTCCACTTTACCATTGCTGCTATCAATGCGCAGGAGGGCGAATTGTAATTGGTCTCTGACATTTCTGTTATAGGCAATACCAAATAATATACCAAAAGCACTATGTGGTGTGCAAACAGGTGACCATTTCTGATTGACTTGATGATCATAGAAATCCCAAACAACACGGCCATCTTGGTCAAAGGCACTGATGCTGAATCCTTCACCATCCGCAGCAGACCACATTCTGACAATGTTGCCGTTTACAATAACGGACGGGTAAGAGACGCTGGCAAGGCCAGAGGAGTATGGTTGCACAGCAACATCTTGATCAATGGCCCAGCGTGTTGATTTCTTTTGAACATCAAATGAACGTATGTGCGTTGGAGAGCTTGTATAAACTGCATTATTTAACGAGATTGGTTCGATACATTGTTTTTCATAGGGAAGGTATTCGAGAAATTCGCCATTTCCGTAATTATGCACACCGTTTGACATGCCAAGTTGATGGCTGCTCAGATGTGACCCCGGTCCATCGATGCTTACGCGTTTATCACCAACGACACCTTTGCCATTAAACACATTTTGAAGTGAGCCGATGCTTTGTTCTTCGCCCATAAAAATAATTTTACTTTTGAGAACTTTGCTAGGAATGGGTGTGCGTTCCTGAGGACTCATGTTTAAAATATGTTCAATGAAGAGTAGTTTTGAAAAAGCGTTTGCTTGTAGCTCTTTGTTTTCGGATTCTATAAGGCGCATGGCGTGATAACGAGCACGGTCATATTTACAGCGGTCGAGATATTCATCCATGAGTGACTTATGGATGGTGTCCGTATTAACTAGCAAACCATAGGTTTTAATTAATTCACCCATTTCAGATAAATTACCACGTTGTAAAGCCATGCTGACACGGCTGCTGAATTGTGCATGTGCACGTTGTGTCACCTTGTCGTAGAAGGCTTTATCGGTACTGAGGTCTATAAGCATTTCAGTGCCAAGGGTGCGCATCGAGTTGCCTTCGAGCATTAATTTTTGTCCAGCTCTACGGAAAATGGTAACAACACTATCAACAGCACGATCATCATCTGATCCGCGATTCATCAATAATTTAAATTCATTGTAATGTTGCTGGGCTTCAGGATTACCTGCCAGCTGAGCTTTTGATTGAATGCGCTGTTCTGAATCACCGACAACTGATTTAAAGCCGCGGTGCTGCCAGCTATTTTTCTTATAGCCCGGCAGGTCTTTCATACGCCCATTGAGATCTAGGATTGAATCAAACAAGGCATTGTAACGAAGTGTATAGGTAACGCAGCGATGATAAAAATCGCGCAATTGTCCTTTTACTTTATCTGATGTGATTTTGGGCTTAACTATTCCAAGCATGTAGCGCAATTGCTCCATGGCTGAGCTGTCTGTACCTCGTCGTGCGACTGCATCAATGTCACGCTGTAAATAGTTCCAATAGACCTCACTCTGCTTCCAGGGATTAAGATAGTATTTTTCCATTAACCATTTAGGTGCACGTCGGCGAAGGATTTTATTAAATTCTAAGCGCGCGTCTTCATCTATGCGCTCAACACAGGTGCGAGCCCAGTTTGTTATCTCATTTTTTCTGGTCGCTTCTGATTTTTCATCAGTCTGTTTCTGATAGGAATGAAGGTAGTAGAAGAAGCCTTCAGCCATGGTTTTACCGTCTATAATGGCTCGATATCGAGAAATTTGATCAATGATATATTGCAAATGGTCTTTGGACTCTTTCTTGTCTAAGTTGACAATTTTTTCAGCTAATAAAACAGAGCGCTCTTTCAAGTCGCCATGAACAACATGAAGATTACTAATTTTACCATATTTGGTGCGTTGACTGCTGATTGCGAATAAAACATTTTTCCCTTTTTTGCCCATCATACTTGGGCTACCTGTGTTCTTCAGGGTCCATAGTTCCATGCTGTTCTTGGAAAGAGCTTTGCCATTTAAATACATCGCCTGGTAACGATGATAGTTTCTAGAGGATTCTTCCCAGACGCTTATCGGTTGTTCTTTGTCGAGGTTGAAGACCAATTTAAGTACACTGCCGTTTGCCGAAAAGTCCTTAGGGTCTATTGCCTTAAAACTCAGTTTCTTTTTATTAATGGTGATATTTTCATCATTAATTTGTACATGTGGGAGAGAGGGGATGTCTTCCTTGCTGTAAATACCATATTGAGCATTCTTTAAATAGTCATCTCGGAATTTATGATGATCTTCATCATAATTACCAATCCACTTGACTGCGGCTGGTGGAATTTCAAATGCGCGTTCGCACCAGTCGGTGAATTCACTGCCTGATAATTGTAAAGCAAAAGATAATAACAGGATTAGTGAAGTGAGTCTCATGAACAATACCTTATTTAACCAAACGTGGGTTGCCCCACACAGCATGATCACCACTGCTGCCATTTTTACCATAATCTAGAAGGAAAATTAGTTTTTTGACACCACTGACATCGACATGTAGGATTTTTGTCTTGTCTTTGCCTGTTACAGGTATGCGTTTCAATTCACGGTCATTGCCAATGATAACAAATTCAGCGTTTCCTTGATCAGTTATAGAGGTGTCGAGACCTATATTGGTAACAAGGCGCTTGTAGGCACCATTTAACATAAATGACATGGAGCATTTAGAATGCATGGCAATTCCTTGATCAAAACGTATGCCACTTAACGTTAATGATCCACCAAATAAGTTTTTATTAATTTGTGATTTTTTTATGTAATCCATGTAAGCGGTATGCTTGACCTCAAGAGGATCAAGGTCGACAAGTGATTTTACATTTTCAGATAAAGTCTCAATTGAAAGCAGGTCGCTGGTTTTAAATGTCATACGGCCTGTTATGTGATCCAATTGTGTGGTTTGAGAATCAGCAATAACCAAACGGCCGATGATACTGTCGTTAAAGCGAGTACGTAGGCGAACATTAGACTTGCTGATTGGACTAATTTGTTTACGGGCAAACCCTAAGAGGTGAATTTTGGTACGATCGAGTTTGATGCGTCCAGCTTTTGTTTTTATACTG
The DNA here is from genome assembly GCA_028280785.1 of Planctomycetota bacterium. GTDB lineage: Bacteria > Planctomycetota > UBA11346 > UBA11346 > UBA11346 > JANQLF01. The sequence continues at coordinate 1,664 of JANQLF010000230.1, read as the reverse complement.
ATATCATTGTAGGAAACCCATTCGATATTACAGAGTATGGTTTTCCCGTTGCGACTAATGCAATGCGGGCCAGGGGGTTTGCCAATAATTTTTGCACCTGCATCCAGGTGGGCAAACTCAATATTTTGAATTATTTCACCTTTGAGTGTTAGTACCTTACCATTGGCCAAGGTGAAGGGCACTTCTTCGAAATTATTTGAAATACCAACGGTCCCAGTCAGCTTGCTGCCATCAGTAAGTGTAATGCGTTGGAATTTACTGGTGTCTGTCGTTTCTGGATTAAAACGCACTTCAAAAGTGTCGTTTAATAATTTTTGCGAAATCTGGCTTTTTTTTGTTATGCCATAGGAACCACGTTTGAATTCAAAGCTGCCAGAAATTATTGCACCAGACCAATCCTCAAGTTCAGCAGAGTTAACAAACAGTCCACTGATGAGACAGAATAAGGAAGCAACAAACACAATGCGTTGAAATAATTGTTCCATCTGTTTGGCTGATTACCGCTGGTAAATGGGTAGGTATCTGTAGGGCAAGGCAGCAGCAAGAACATAAAACGCTGCTGAATATGGTTGGCTAGTGCTCCAGCCTTTGCCACGACGAGATTTTAAAAGAAATGGTTCAGCAGTTTTCATCCAGCGTGAAAAATATTTTTCACCACCAGCGTAGGCACCAACAGATGTGTAATAGAGATAATAATTGGTATGACCAGGTTTTGCACCTTTGCCTTTTACATGCTTCTCCAGTAGTCCCATAGTCGCTTCGAGACATTTGGTGGAATATTTAGGGTCTTTTTCACCGGTAATCATCATAATGGTTGTGCCAGCGGCAGTGGATCCTGCCATGTTGAGGCGGAAGTGATTATTGCTGTAGCCATATCCTGAGTGTTTAGAGTCGTAGCGAGTTTTAATCAATTCTAAGGCCTTTTCGATAGTACGATCAGGAACATATATTCCGGCCTCTTGTGCAGATTTAAGAGCAATGATTTGCATGACGCAGACAGAAGTATCACCGTCCTGAGGGCTACTGCGATAACCCCAGCCACCACGTGGTCCTTGCACTTGTACAATGAGATCAGCCGCTTTGCGTAAAATATTTCCTACATCTTTAGGGCCACGTTTATGTCTCGTTTGACCCCAGACCTCACTTAACATAAGAGTGGCTAAGGCATGGCCGTACATAGCAGGAGCTTGTTTACTCTGCTCAGAATATTGAATCAGACCACTCGGCTTAGCTTGTTTTAAAATCCAATTAACACCTTTAGCAACAGTACTGCCATATTTGCCTTCACCAGGTAAATTGCCTAAGGCCATAAAGGCGAGAAGTACTAAAGAATTTTCACCTACATTTTTGCCGTAACTACCTGATGTCCAACTGCCGTCATCATTTTGTTTTCGAGCTAGATCAGCGAGCGTATAATTGATGCTAGCTGTTAACTCAGGTGAAATATTCACCACTTTGTCATTAGCAGTACCAAACTCTGAAGCGTGTGCGAAAAAACATATTCCTGATAACAGGATAAGGGTAACGATTCTCATTTTATTCCTGCATTGATTCAGAAATGGCTTTGAAATATTCCTTCGACTGTTCTTCATATTCTGGCGGAGTTAATTCTTGTTCGCCTTGCATCATTGGGCGACGTAGTTGCTTGCTGAAATAACCACTCC
>JANQLF010000217.1 GCA_028280785.1 Planctomycetota bacterium | reverse complement strand
ACTGGCGGTGTGGTTACCTAATGCACGGCTTAAAGGCGGTTTGTAAGCGGCAGCTCTTGAGCTTTTTGGCAAGTCCAATTGGCTATGTATTTATTTTAGTGTTCGTATTCTTAGTTAACCATCAGTGTTTTTTCCCTGATGCTTTTTATAAACGCAATGTGGCTGATCTAGCCATGTTAGACGGTGTGATGCCGTGGTTTTTAGCAGTCTTATTATCGGCCTTGGCAATGAATGCATGGACACAAGAACGCGAGCAGGGGACTGAAGAGTTATTGTTGACGTTACCGTTGCAAATATGGGAAGCGTTTTTTGGTAAATTAATCGCAATTATATGTTTATTCAGTGCGGCGCTTATCTGCTCAATGAGTAGTATAGTCGTGCTTATGTGGCTGGGTAATCCTGATATTGGTTTATTGTTCGCAAATTACTTAGGCTGGTGGTTTATGGGTGTTGGATTTGCATCCCTGTCGCTAGGAACCAGTATATTTCTATCTAGTCAAACTATTAGTTTTGTCTGTTCGATTGTAGTTTGCAGCTTGGCATTATTTGTTGGTCAAGCTCTTGCTTGGGGAGATGCGGCTAATCGCGGTATGTTTTCGTTGGCCGATCTGAGTCTTAGTGTGACCTTTGTTATTATTGGTGCAGCGGCGGGTATTATGTTTTTAGCTGCACGTCGTCATCGTAGTGAGCATGGTGCGCTACGTCGTGGTCAATGGATTTCCTTAATTTCGGCTATAGTAATCAGCATTAATCTCAGCGCGATGGGAAAGCGTTGGGATTTGAATCTAGATTTAAGTTCAGAAGGCTTGTCGTCATTAAGCCAGGCGAGCAAGCGCATTGTTACTGATATTCAGTCGCCTATTTCATTGACGGTGGTCTTATCACAGGATGTTCCGCAGGAACTCGATATTCAAAGTCGTGAGCTACTAGACATGTGTACCGCTTTAAAGCAGAGCATGGGTGGACAGCTGCAATTAACGATTGTTCGACCTGATGATCCGCTGACCTCTGAAGGTCGTTTTGTACAAGATAATTATTTGGTGGTGCCACGCGAAACTTATACCGATACCGTAGCCGGTCGTCAGGCAGTCTCTGTGTTCATGGGTGCCTTTTTGCAGGCTGGAAAATCCACTCGTGGAATTCCGTTTTTTGAACGGGGTATGTCTATTGAGTACGAATTGGTGCGTGCATTACGTTCGTTAGACCAATCCGCTCGCAAACAACAGAAAGTAGTTGGCGTTGTCGTTACTGAAATAGAAATGTTGGAGTATTGGTCCCATTTAACTGGCCAGATAGAACCAGCATGGAAATTTATTGACGAATTGCGGCAGCAATACGATGTGCGAGAAGTCAATGCGGATGATGAAATAGATAAAGAGATTGATGTCCTCATTGTTCCATTGCCTTCCGGCTTAACGCAGGAACAGCTTATTCACGTTCATAATTATATTTGGAATGGTGGTAAGACCTTGTTGTTGGCCGATCCAATGCCGATTTTAATTATGGAAGAAATGCAGCGTCATGGGATAGCTCTTGCGCCGAGTTTGCCACGCTATGACCGTAATGCGTCTGATTCAGCTAAGCCAGTGCCTAAAGGTCAAATAGATTTATTGTATAAGTCGTTGGGTATAAAACATAAAAATGATAAAGTACTATGGTCGCGTTATAAGCCTGATGCAAGTTTGTCTAATTTACCAGAAGAATTTGTGTGGTTGCATGAAAGTGCAGCGTCGTTTGTTGATTCGCCCATCTCCAGCGGTTTGGAAACCATGATGTGTATATACCCGGGTTTCATTCACGTAAATAATAACACGGATATGCAGGTCGATACGTTATTACAAATTGGGCCTGATGTTAATTGGGGTGCGAACCAGTTTACTGATTACATGAAGGCAGAGGGAGAAACATTTAAATTTCAAACTAAAGTGAATCGTGATATTCGTGTTGATAGCGGCCCCGCACTGGCAGTTTCCATTAAAGGTGCAATGAAACGAGCGTTCATGCATAATGATCAGCAAAAGGGTGAAATCTCTAACCAGCAGACCCATGTGATTGTTGTTGCTGATATTGACATGGCCCATGATCGTTTCTTTACTATGGCTAAAAAAATGAATACAAAGGATTCGCATAATTTTCAGAAGATTTGGGCTAGCATACGTAATGTGCAGTTTTTATCTAATGCAGTGGATGTGTTGGCCGAAGAAAATGAATTATTGGAACTACGGCAGCGCCATGCGCGTTATCGCAGTTTGACACGTATAGATAATTTGCGCCAGCAAAACCGAGATAAAACGCTTGGGATTAAAGACCAGCTAGAAGATAAGCTCGAGCAAGAGACTTTGCTTATTAAGAAGAAATTTGAAGACGAGGTGAAGAAGATTGCCCAAAGCGAGTCAATGGATGCGCATTCTAAGCTGAATCAGTCTGCGATCGTACAAAAAGAGCACGAAGCTTATCTGCAGCTCTACACTGAAGGTCAAAATAAAGCTTTGGCAGATGCGATTAAAAAAGCAAATATAGAAGAGCGTCGTACGATTAAAGCATTTCAACGACGGGTGAGTTATTTGGCAATTTTTATACCAAGTGTCCTGTTATTTTTAATTTTAGCTGTTGTGACTTTAAGGCAGTATCATCGAGAGCGCTACGACATTCCTGCAAATAGATTGCGGGGTGCGTCATGAATAAAACTGCAATTATTTTATTGTGTGGTGCATTGTTGACCTCGCTGATTGCCTACTGGCCAGCATCAGCGATGCAGGATCAATCCATAGAAAACAAGCGCCTTGTTCAATCAGATATTGAAGCAGCGGCTATTGGTCGTATTCGCATTTGTGCCTGGGATGCACGTGCTTTGTCATCGCAATCGATCGATATCGAAAGGAATGGCGAAAAGTGGGTTTTACCGGCTCATTATCGTTATCCTGCTAATGCTGGTGCACGCGTTGGTGAGCTCGCTGGTACACTGATGCAGGTCGAACTCGGCCGAATCCTGGCTGAGGATATGCAGGCATGGAATGATTTTGGACTTTACGACCCGATGAAGGATGAATATAGCGAGGGTCGCAAGTTTGGCCGTCGCGTAACGGTCTGGGATGATAAGGGCGCTGAATTTCTTGATATAATAATTGGCGAGCTATTACCAGGAAGCACGAGTCGCCGTTATATGCGTTTTGTAAACGACCATAAATCCTACGCCATTAATTTTGATCAGGACTTGCCTGTTCAATTCAAAGATTGGGTCGATACGGCGCTGTTGCCGGTTAAGCAGGCTGATGTGCGTGAATTAAAAATTCGCCAATATAGTTTTAATGAGCAAATGCGTCGACCGCAATTTGGCTTAAGTCTTAGCTTTAAGCGCAATAATGTTGACAAACTGTGGACGTCAGTGAACACCAATACTGGCGATATGGTTGATGATACCGCGGTTGAACGTGTTATTCGTGGAGCTATTGAAGCGCGTTTACATGAAGTGAGGCCATTCGAGAAACACATTAATAAAATGGCGCGTTACGGTTTTTTCCCTAATCAAAATTTCTCCCATATCGTTGGCAATACGCAGATATTTGGAAATGAAGGCTTGGTGACTGTTACCTGCAACAATGGTATTGAATATTTCATTTTCTTGGGTGAGGTCGCAGAGCCGGAGCATCAAAATTTAATGAGTAGTGGATTGCAGTATCGTTACGCTGCGGTCTTGTGTCGCTATAATGCACCGCAAGATGAATCTATTAATAGGGATAATTTAAAGGAACGGATGCAAGCAGGTGAGAGGCTTGCTTTAGAGCTGAATCATCAGTTTATGAATTTTATTTACATGATTAGTGAAGATAGCTTCCAGCGAATGCATCCCAATCCTAAGAAATTGTATAAAAAGGCTGAAACGAAGGAGTAGATGGTATCATGCAGGACGCATTTAGTATAGCCGAGACATTAAAGAACGAGGGTCAAGAGCACTTAATCGTACATATAAGCCAATTAAGTGATGAAGACCAAACTGCCTATTTAAATAAATTAGATTTAATCAATTGGCAGGAATTAAGAGAACCGGCTGATGCTATTTCTATAGACAGCGTAAGCCCAAGCCGCGTTATTACGTTAAATGAACGAGAGCAACGTCAAAGTGAATTTGAAAATATTGGTGAAGAAGCATTAAGCAGTGGCAAAGCTGCGGTGCTCATGGTTGCAGGCGGTCAGGGGACGCGTCTTGGCTATGATGGTCCAAAGGGGTGTTTTCAAATCGGTGCTCATTCCGACAAACCCATTTATCAGATCCAAGCAGAAAAAGTATTAAGTTTATCTCAACGCATTGGTAAGGCTGTTCCTTTTTTGGTAATGACTAGCCCAATGACTGATGAAGAAACTCGTGATTTCTTTATGGTAAATGATCGTTTTGGTTTGTCAGAAAATCAATTGCGCATTTTTTCCCAGGGCACAGTGCCAAGTATTAACGAAGATGGCAAGGTGCTTTTGGCTGGTCCAGGCAGGCTGTTGGAAAACCCTGACGGGCACGGCGGTTGTCATACGGCCTTGGTTGCTTCTGGCCGTTTGCAGGAATTAATCGACGAAGGTATCAGTCACATCATTTACATTCAAGTTGACAATGTTTTAGCGCCAATCGATGATCCATCATTGTTGGGAGTCGCTATTGCGGAAAAGGCAGATGTCGTCACTAAAGTTTTAGAAAAAGCCCACCCCGATGAAAAAGTGGGCCACTTGGTGAAGGTGGGTGAGCGAGATCATATTGTTGAATACACGGAAGTGTCTCCGGAACAAGCGCGCCAAAAAGGTGACGATGGTCACTATATTTATCGTTGGGGTTCGCCAGCTATGCATTGTTGGAGCGTTGATTTTTTCAAACGCTTAGCTGAACAGTCGTTTACCTTACCATTGCATCGCAGTAAAAAGCCATTGCAGGCGTGGAATGGTGAAGCGCTTGAAGAAGTGACCGGATGGAAAAATGAGCGTTTCATTTTTGATTTA
>JANQLF010000203.1 GCA_028280785.1 Planctomycetota bacterium | reverse complement strand
TTTGATAAAGAAAAGTTCTGAAACATGAAGAATCCCGCCAAAAGACATGTATGTCCTTGGCGGGATTCTTCATGTTTCAGAACTTTTCTTTATCAAATCTGTATTAGTATATTCCCAAGGAAAACGATATGATAGATCTCACCGGTAAGCATATTTTAATTATGGGCGGTTCACGCGGCATTGGCGCTGAACTCGCACGCATGGCAGCAAAAGCAGGCGCTAATATCAGTATAAATTATTTAAGTAATTCAACAGCTGCTGACGCGCTGGTCAAAGAAATCGAAGGCATCGGCACCAAGGCACAAGCCGTGCAAGGTGACATCGCCAAAGACGGCATGGCTCAAGAAGTCGTTGCCAATGCCGTCGACGGACTCGGTGAGATAAATGGTCTAGCTGTTACCGCAGGTATTTTTGAACCAGGACCAATTGATGAAATGACCCCAGAATTTTGGGATCGGACCATGGACATTAATATGCGCGGCACGTTCTTATCCGTCCAAGCTGCGATTCCATCGATCAGAAAAAATAATGGTGGCAGCATCGTGATTTTCACCTCAACCGCCGGTCAACGCGGCAGTGATATTTACTCGGCCTACGCCACCTCCAAAGGCGCACAGATTATGTTCATGCGCTCGATGGCCCGCGAACTCGCCGGCGATAAAATTCGCAGCAACTGTGTCGCCCCTGGATGGACCGAAACCGAAATGGCAACCGATACGATCAACGAACTCGGCCGCGAAGAAATTGTCGAATCCATTCCGCTGAAGCGCATCGGTTTACCAAAAGATCCAGCCGCTGCTGCTTTGTTTTTATTAAGTGATTTGGCTGAATTTATTACGGGATCTACTATTACGGTTGATGGTGGATTTGATATGCGGGGGTGACGATTGGATTTTCGAATCTCGATTCTCGAAATTCGATAGTCGAGACTCGATGTTCGAGATTCGATATCTAGCCACTAAAAATGCTATTAACTATTATCCTGTGATTTAGGCCCATAAATATCAGTTGCTCCAGCATCAACCAAATGCTTAGCAATTTGCGCAAGACGTTCAATGTCGCGATGCTTACAATAAAAGCGCGTGCTATTGGGATCATCGCCCTTCCAAAATAAGGTAAGTCCTTGTTTACTCCATAAACCAAAGCGCATATCTTTGACCGGTACATCCCACTCGACATATTTACCGAAAAAATAATCAGCACACCAGGCAAAACCATGGTAACCAACAATCATTGCCACGATGGCAACACCGGCGACAAAGACCGGACCTTTGCGACTTTCTAATAAATCAATGTCTATTGATTCTAAGCATACCGCCAAGCCGACGATAAAAAATAATCCAATTATCATTCCTATTAGCCCAAGAATGACTCGGATGGCTGAGCGCGAAACTCGTCCAGTGAGCACTAAACTGTTTCCATTCCAGGTCAGCGTTCCACTCGTCGACAAGGCATAGCCATCAGCACCGTTATCGCGATCATAACTGCCAACTAAATGAATGTATTCTGGATTATCCATTATGATCTCGGCTACACAGCGCTATTCCTCTGTATAGGTTACCGCATAATATTCTTTTGATCGCTTCGAGCAGGCCAGGAAATACGCCGCCCCCGCAAATATAATCGTAAATAAAACCGTACCGATCGTACGCCCTTGGTCATAGGCAGCGCTATTGGGATTGTAGCCCATCTGCCTTATTTCTTCCTGTGAATAAAGTGTGTTGTTTTTCTCTTTAAATGCTTGTACCGGTGTCAATACCGCCATGAGTGCCATCAACACGACCGAAGCCCAGCGTGCAGAATTGTTACCTTTGAAATTACCAATAATCACCAAGGTAATTACCGTTAATAAAAATATCGGCCACAGAATCAAATACACCGGCATGCGACCTGCCGCAATATGCTCCCACTGCCCAAAGGCACCCGTCAACCAAATGATTGCAATGATGATAAAGAATATCTGAACTATCCAGATCATGCCCGGCATTTTCACTTTTTCACGAACGACTGCCTCGTCGTTTTCAGGTGTTTCGAAGATGTTATCGGTCATGACTTATCCTTCATACAATTCATAGTCTAAAATATCTGCTAATTTTTCCACACTTTTCCTTGCTGTCCCAGCAACAGCTTCTGCGTCACCAAAAAACATGGCGTCGCCCGGAATCAGACAGCACGACTGCACCGACGTCTCATCGTCGCCAAATGCGACCATAATGGCCTGATCCTGAACTTGAGTGAGATGGTCTATGCTTTCTTTTTTACCAGGTAAATCGACGGGCAAACGCAAAAGCGCCTCTAATTTAGATGATACATAATCTCGTCCTGCCTCAGCATCGTATTCACAAATCGAAAAATGTTCTTTGAGAATAGTCACCATTTCATCAGGAGTTTTTTCAACATGGCCTTCTTTTGGTAGAACTTTTATAAATGCCAATAGTAAATCCTTTTATCAATCTGCATAATGCTTAACGCCGACATAGTTATCAAAGGCCTCTTTCTCATGTTCTGGTAATTGTGCACGCTGATAACGAATTGAATAACCTCCATAGAGCGTTCCATCCAGATTGACACTCCAATCCACCAACTCGTCTGGGCTCACCTCAAACGTATCACCTACATTAAACGCTGTAAAATATTCAGGCACTTCAAATAGTTCTGCAACAAATTTGTCGCCTGACATGCGCACATTAAAAAGCCACATAAACGAAGAAGCCTCGCCATCCGTGAATTTCATCTTCACCATAGCCTCATACATTGAATCACCATTCTGCGGAAGCATTTTCCTAAACTGGTCTAAAGAGTTTTTCGCTTCTTTAATAGTTTCTTGAAACTCTGGATCGCTACTTTTTATTTGCACCATCGATACACCAGGATCGATGTCTGGCTTCCGACCCAATTCACGCCGTGCCATTTGCCAATCATACCAACAGTTTTCAGGGTCGATATCAGCGTAACCACGACTCTCAGCCATAGCTGCCACATCTTTTGCTTCCATCATGATACAAGCACCACTATCTCTGATTTCAATCACCTCATCATAATCTAATGGTGAACCTTTATTATCTTCGGCACTCACCAAGAGCGTTATTAACGCAGGCACAAAAACAGGTACGAGGTCTTCATTGTCTTCAGTCATAAAAGCTAACCTAATTAGTAATGTAGTAGTCTCAATCTGGGAAATAGACGCCTTCACCATTCCATTGAGTAGCTCGTAACAATCTACTCCTATTGATGAATGTCGTATAAATCATGAGTGCGCTATAAACTGCATAAGGAAGCGCCATATTCACAAAAGCTTCTATCAATATTGACAACCAAAATAGACCGATCGGGAAAATGCATAAAAACAGTGACACAAAACTGTCTCCATGACTCGTTCTTTCCCATAATTGAATCCTATATGTGGCATCACTACCTCGGCCTTTATACCACAACATTAATTGAAAAGGATAGACGATCAAACAGTACATTAATATTGGTATTGCTATCGTATCCGAGTCTGGTGAATAAGCGTCATTCCTCACTTGATTAACGAAATGAAGTATAACTCCAGCAGGTGCGGTAAACGTTAATAAAAATAAATATATATTTTTCATATCCAATTAACAGATATTGACATAAGTATTTGATTCATGATTCGCTAAATGGCAATGACATATCATGTTCTCCTAATACTTTTTTATAATGATCTAATCGACCTCTAAGCATACTTCTCAATTCGCTTAACTCTTCATAGGCTTCTTCATAATCCTTCGCCTTCATAGAATCGCTAATGTGATCAACACATTGACATAGTATGTATAAAGAGTCGCCTTGAATTAATGAGCCTGGAAACTTTCTCCCAGGATGTTTCATAATTGCATAATTTGAAGTATCAGAATAAATTTCAACTTCTTGTTTGTTCATCGATAATCTCCCTGATTTTTGTGGCGCCCCTATTCCATTCTTCAATATCTTTTCTTGCTTCAACTTTTTCGCCACTTCCCAAAGTGTATGTTATGGTGCAATCTCCCTCATTTACTCGATTAAGTATCGATTCCGTGAGGTCTTGTGGCAACGATTGTAGCACTGCAACAATCTCATCCTTATTCAAGTCCGCCACCTCTAGTGGGAAAAAGGAACGAAGATAATTGGGTGATAAATGTCCCTGTGATTGAAGTTTCAGCAGCTTCTCAAAATGCCTGACCAACTTTTCAATTCTTGAGCTCAACGCCAATCCTTTCATTCACCTTTAATGACATCCGGGTTTATACCCTCTTTTGCTGCCATTCTATAGGATTTCCCTTTTAGCGAAGATCCTACTATAAACACAATGACACTTATCATAAATATTCCTAGAGAATAGTGCCAATATGCGTTTTCAAATAGAGATAAAATTGGCGTTGCAATCAGAGACAGTATTGCAGGCACTAAACCCAGGTAATACAAAACATCGCCTACCCGCCACCACTTAGCCGCAGGTGACTTACGCTTTTTGAGCTCCAGATAAAATGGGTAGTCTAAGGACATCTAATTCACAGAACTCCCAACATCTCACCAATCAGAAGAACTGTCATAAAACCAAAATAGAGAAACAGAAAAATTGCAAATGGACCGCAAATTATAATAAATAATATGTAGAATATAGCTCTTGGAGTAGACTTGCTTAGCTCATCTCGACGACTCCAAATGACAAAAAAAATAGCAATAGCCAAGAGTACAAGGCTGGGCGGAACCAGTAAAAATAGAATATTAGATAGCATTAAATTGAATCACTTTTCTCAGATAGAACTCGAATCTACATCTACAGACGTAATGGTCCAGTCAGCTGAAAACCTCACATGCACCTCTAAACCTAAGTAATCGAAATCATTTTGATTTTCATGCCACTGTTCTTCCAAAAAATGTGTCATGATTGATATCTGTACCACACTATCTTCTGGATACTTATAATATAATTTATCCTCAATATAATATTCACCTGTCATCCTTGAAATATTTGGGAACCCATCATCATCGTAGCACACTAAATCAGGATCATTCAAATACTCGGTCACCTCATCGTTAACAATTTTTAGTAATACATCCATTTTACTTTGCAAGGTATCGTACTCGTCTTGACTTAATCCTTCAACTTCCTCAGTAGCATCTCTAGCCCAAGAAGGGGTATCTATTTTTCTAGGAATAAATTTTCCAGCGATCATAGGTTCATCCCTGTTATTAATAACCCCAATACTAAATCTCCTCGAACAATTGCCAAACCTGTTTTGTCGTCAATGTCTGATCTAATTCGATAAACAACATCTCCGTTTTTCATTTTAGCCAATATTTCCTCTAACGATTGATACGTTGCCGGGTAACGTGCTAACTTAGATTTTATCTGGCCCAGTTCCACACTCGTGATCTTTTCTACTATATCGAGATCATCGATGGTTCCGTGTGACCAATTAGTTTTCATTTCTTTTTCGTTGCTCAAGGTCCTTGAAACTTTAGCTCCGCAATGCTCACAAACATAAGAGATTACAGTAAAAGAAAACGGGCCTTCTTCGTCACTACCATGACCATGGAGACGATCAGCATCAGATTTTATTACGCATCGACAGTTGGTACATCGCAATTTTCCCAGCCCAAACAAAAATGCAAAGTTTATAGCCATGTTACTAACTATCTCTTTTACACGTAAGGTTCACATACATGTAGTAATAAAGTGAGAGAGGATTCATCACTTTTTTAAAATGTAATTTTTGGCCCATTGGTAAGGTCAATGCTATTTTTCCATTACCTATTTTCGACCCCACTTCACTTTGTACACCAAAGTACAATGAGGATTCTCTTACACCAGCAACTTGAGACATTGCCTCCCATTCAATTCCATGTGTGTTTATAAATAAGGTCAAATCGCCTTCGACTATTCCGTCAATCGATAAATCATATTGATCCAAATCTAATAAAAGAAATAGATTATTTTTCCCATCGACGTTTTGATAGTAACCATTATCACTCCACGGCTTTCCTGCAATGACAATCGGTAGCATCAATATGAATGCCAAGCCAAGAATAATATAGAGTGCAATTTTCCATTTGGTCTTATCCATTTACGTATCTGCTATCATGAATAGATTATCCACATCACAATGAATGCGACATTCATCAACAAAGATCCAAAGAACAAAATCGTCATAAACAAATCTAAGTTCTTCTCATAACGTGACTGTCCAAATGAGTTCATATATTCTTCTTGAGCCTCGGCGTTACGTATCACTTCTTCGTTTCCCTGCGCATCAAAAATTGAGCATTGTAGCTCAGGGAAGTCTTCAATATATTTCTTTGCGTGCTTCAGTGCTGATTCACGTTTCTCGAAGCGGATCTCCCTCAACGCTGTAGAATCACTGCGCATCAAGTTCCCGTGTTCTGAATACATTTGCCCTATATGATTCGTGTGTATTACTTTGTAGGTCTCCTTTATATCTGTACCGTCAATATAATAATGAATTATTCCGTCTAATTTATCTCTGATGTCAAAAAGGGATTGCCATTGCTTCGGTTGGTCAGACCACCAAGACCATTGCGATATGCCGCTTTCCCCTGCATTAATAGCGAAATAGTGGGTTTCCCCATCAAAACCGGAATGATGCTCAGGAATGACCGAAAGCGCTACATTGAGCATTTCATCAAATATTTTTGTAATCTGTGCATCATTAATAGTGACTGATACATCTGGGTCTACAAAACCCCAGTGAATAAAATGCTTTTTACACATCTCATCTATCATTTCACGGTCGTCGAAAACGGGTCGATCAAATAGGAGTGTATAATTGTCGGGCTCTTTCTCCTTAATCAGCTTCCATGCAAAGAACTTTCTGTGAGAAGATATGCATAAATAATAAATCGAATCCGGCGAAGTGAGATGTGGTTCGTCTGATAATTCAGGTAACTCTAACCCTTCGCTATCACTATCGCTATTCATTAGTTTCTCTCTGAGTTACTATATTACTGTGCTGGTATAAAATGTCTTGCCATAAAAGACCAAATATTTGCCGCTGCTCCAATTCTAGTGTATTTATTCGTTTCATATACAAACACCTTGTATGGCTGGTCTCTCATTTTTTCATCTCGAAGACCTATGCTACCTGCACAATAAGCATCGCATTCGTATATCGGGACGAATAGCTCCGTTCCAACGGGCCAATCTGGTGACAAGCCATCGGCTACCGCTTCCTCGATACAATTTGCATGATCTACCTGCGACTCCTCCATCTCTTTAAATCCGGCGCAAATCTCCGTATGCGTTGGAGTATCCCCAATCAGCTTTATAAAATCAAAATAATCATTAGGGAAATAACATCCCAATTTCGATTCTCGTTCTCGAATTACATGCTCATCAATGCCAACAGGTTCAACTGAACCAAACTTATTATGCCAATTTTCCATGAACCCATCAAATCCAACTATTGCACAATCAAAACTCTTCTCTTCATCCTCAATCATTGTCCACCCATTCATATTGACAGGAGTTACAATGCATTTGATAGTTAATAGGAGGCTCAATATCTCTCGGTTTATCAAACCCCTCCCTTACGTCAGTCGATTCGCACCTTGGGCACGGGATTTCTCTATTCAGATACCATTCATATTCTGTTTTAATTAGTTTTAAATGTTCCTCAATTTCTTCGCACAATTCATAATCGACTGTTTCCACTTGAAGAATGAATTTAATATCGTCAATCGCCATATAGGCTTCGCCGTCATCGGGTAATATAATATTCGCATGTAAGTCAGATATGGATTTTACATAAATACCATATGCATTACAGAGATGAGCCAAACCCTTAGTTAATCTTGGTCTATTCATTTTCTTAATTGCGTTAGCGCTAAATATCACAATCACATTCTTGCTTATGAAAGAAGCCGTTATCAATAACAAAGAGTGGCCAATATATCTTATACATAATATCCTCATCTGTGAATAACATAGGTCTCCACTCATTAGCATGGGCATCATCATTATAATGCAGATATGGATTGCTCTTATTTGGAAAATAGAATCTCTGACCCATGATACTCAACATAATATATATCATGACATAAGAGGACGGCAGTATTAAGAAATACAGACCCCTTCTTACCCATTTATTATTTGTGTTCAGTAAATGCATATTTAGGCAGCATAACAGTATATATTGGGAGAAACTCACTAACAAGTAAAAGACACATTGATTTCACAAGTCTTTTGACACAGGGCGGCAAGGCACAGCATTCAACCATCATTTGACTATGAAATCGACAACTTATCCATCTCCTCGTGTCCTCGCTGCGCTGCGGGCACTTCGTCGCGTTGCGCTCAGCAATAAGGCCATGCCCATGGCCTTAAAAAATCGCTGTGCGATTTTGCCGTGCTCACCCCAGGACTACTACCGCAGACGTGCCATGAATGCGGAGATCATGGCGCCGAGGTGATCTAATTGATCGAGCAATGGATGATCGTTAGTAATTTTCCCAATATCGCTCAGTAATTCGATTTGGCTTTTTAATTCCGTGTTCGATGCGCGTGCATAACCGAGGAAGCGTAGGCATTGTTTATTTGAATCTTGCGCTGCCCCTTCCGCTATGTTGGACACTACCGATATGGCAGAGCGTTCGAGTTGATTTGCTAAATCACCGAAGTCCCTTCCGCGTCGCTTAAGTTGATGGACTGCGCGCAAATTCTCGCGTGCTTTTTGATAAATGCGTAGGTTGTTGATGTTGTGCATTGTTGCTCCTTATAATTCCTGCCGTCCGCATGCGCACAGCTGTCAAGAGCACGAAGTGCCGAACGCAGTGAGGGAACTCTTTACTGCGAGCACATGTGGTAAGGTTGGAATAAATGAGGAGCTAGTTTTACGTTGGTAAGGGTTCGTAATAATTCCGAATCTCGAGTCTAGAACCTGGAGTCTCGAGTTTCGATAATCGAAATTCGATAGTCGAGGCTCGAGTTTCGATATTCGAGGTTCGATAGTCGAGAATCAAACCTCAAAATTCCAAAATCCAATAGATAAATCTTAGTAAATACCAAGTATACTAAGCATCATGGCCCAAATAACCAAACGCCGCCGCATAAACGCCAAAGGCGCTTTCTACGTCGATTCGTCCTGCATCGATTGCGATACGTGTCGTTGGTTAGCACCTGATTCGTTTGGTCGTCACGGCGATCAATCCTATGTGCATCAACAACCTGAAAACGAAGAGCAAACAATATTAGCGCTACAAGCAATGATGGCCTGTCCAACCGCTTCGATTGGTAATCAGGAAAAAACACCTTTAATCAGTCGCGTTCGCGATATGTTTCCGGTCGAAATTGCCGATAACGTTTATTACTGTGGCTTTCACAGTGAAAAATCTTACGGTGCGGCCAGCTATTTAATTACCCATCCGGAAGGTAATATTTTAATCGATTCACCGCGCTTTAACGGGCCGCTGATTGAGAGTATTAAAAAACTTGGTGGCGCCCGTTACATGTGGTTATCACATAAAGATGATATTGCCGATCATCGTCAGTTCGGTGAATATCTTGGCTGTGAACGCATCATGCATGTCGATGACATTAGTGAAAAAATTAAGGATATTGAAATTCAGTTAAGCGGTAATGAGGTCCATCAACTTTATGATGACGTCAGCATCATCCCCACCCCTGGCCATACCAAGGGCCACAGCGTTTTGCATGCGTATAATACATATTTATTTACCGGGATCACCTCGCCTGGTCGGTGCGCTTAGAGCAGCTCTACGCCTTTGTGAATTACTGCTGGTATGACTGGAGTGAGCAAATTACGTCGATGGAACGTTTAGTTGATTTAGATTTCGAATGGATTTTACCAGGGCATGGTCGTCGTCACCACACTGATAAAGATGCGATGAAGAAAGCGATGCGGGAGTGTGTTGATTGGATGAAAGAGCAATAGGGAATAAAGTTTAGATTATCGTATCTCGAGTCTAGATTTACGATTCTAGAATATCGATAGTCGAATAACTCATTCGTTAACTAATTTCAATTTCGGGCCGAGCTGGAGCTCGGCATTCCCAGGGCACATTCTCGAGCATCTATATTCGAGTCTCGAAAATCGATAGTCGAGACTCGAGGTTCGACTATCAAGATTCGAAATTCTATACTCTATTTCTTATTCGGATTAAATATCTCAAACGACTCAATCGTTATCCCAAGATCACGTTCCTGACTATCGAAGAAAAAGCAATAGCAGAAATAATCATTGTACTCGTGTGTTTTACGCGCACCGGCACCTTCTTTATGCGTGTCCTTGAGACTAAATTCAATCGTTACCCATTCACCGGCTTGATAGTTTTCAGGTAGTTTCGGTTGTAATTCCATGTTTGCCGATGGCATGCGACCCGCTTTCGGTTGGGTCAGCAAAAACATGTGCCAGAAACCATCTTTTTCTAATTTCATTTTCATGCGAATGATTGAATCTTCGCGGATACGAAAACGCGGGTCATACCAATGCTGTGAGGACACGATGCCATGATGCTCGTTTTTCTCACGCACAACTGAACGCAGGGCAAAGACATCTTCTTCAGATCCTTCGACGATGACGCCCTGCCAATCCGCACATTCAATATCATTTAAGGTAAATGACCAGTTATACGGTGCATCATAATCAGGCTTGTGTTTTATTTTAGCAATGCTGCCTTTGCCATCGATGCTCGCACCTTCGCCTTTGGCGAGCGTGGTGACTTCGCCGCGTTTATTCGAGCACTGCACTAAACCTTCGACCACATCAACCTTGGTCGATTCATCATCAACACGTAAATCAAAACTGGTACCCAAGACCGATACTTCAGCGTGACGACTGCGCAAGGTCATCGATGCGCCTTGCTTTTGTTTAGCAACGTTGGCATGTATCTGGCCTTCATCGACTTGAATTATTTTAGCGCCATTGACTTCAAAAAATTCTAAGAGCGTCCCTGCTTCGCACAGTAACGTGGTTCCATCTTTATAACTGAGCACGGCGTTACTGCGCTCTGCCACCATTAATCGGTCACCAGCATAAATAATATTTCCTGCTTCAACAGGTTGCAGACTTTGGTTAACGATTTTATAAATGGCCGGTCCTTCGGTTTGATCGATATTTAATAATTGCTTACTCGCATTGCTTTGCACCACTAAAATAACACTGATGCACACCAATATTAATGCAGCAGCTGCAAGTGGAACAATTTGTCGGACAAAGCGACGGCGTTCTTGGGTTTGAATGCGTTTTTTATACGAGCGTGTTTGTGGGGTACCGCAGGCCTTGACCACGCGACGCATTAAATCTTCGGTATTGGTTTTCTTGAAATAATTATGCAGGTCATGTTCAAGCAGTGATTCCTGATAGACCTTATTTAAGATGCGATCATTTTCTTCCATTGCTTCAACTAATTGTACTTGCTGCGAAGAGCTGGCCTCGCCGCGCAAATATAATTCAATCAGTGTTTGCAGTTCGTCATCAGACACGAACAACTCCTTTTTTCTCCATACATTCTTTGAGCGCTTTACGTCCACGGCTGATGGCCATATCCACAGCCGTTGCCTTCATATCCATACGCTCACTAATTTCTTTCGAACGCATATGCTTGCCATATTTCAATGACAAAAGCGTGCGCGCTCGTTCAGATAATTTTTTCATGCAGTCTCGCAGACCACCTAAGGCAATTTCTTCATGCTCTGGGTCGGCTGCGTCTTTTTCGTAGTCTTCGGTGATCTCATCGAGGACATGCAGTAATTTATCGCCAAGATTTATCGGCGCCTTGCCTGCCGAACGATAATGCATCAACAGCACATTGCGGGCGATACCCCGCAACCAGGCCCCAAAGGGTCGACTGCTGTCAAATCGATCTCGACCTTTCAAGGCAGCGACAAATACATCTTGGCACAAATCCTCAGCTACGATGGGGTTACCAGTTGAGGACAGAAAATAGGCCATCAACCAGCGCTGATTCTGCTCGATGATAGCGCGAGCCCAGATCTCCATGTCATCACTCATAAATGCCCCTCAATTCACCATTTCCACCTTCGATTGGAATGCGGATGTGGCTACCATTGTCTTACTATTTCTGTTTGCCGCTAGGGACAATGACCTAACACAAAAACCGGGATAATCTGCCGCCCGACTTGCCGATTTGTACATTATCGTTATATTTAATGGTCCAGCTACGATGAATACACGTAAACATTCAAGTGTAACTACACAGGCACTCAAAAAAGAAAATCAGGAAGATACCCTGCGTACCATCCTCGATTCATTGAGTGATGCCGTTATCGCAACCGATAACGAAGGGAAGATTTTATTAGTTAACCCCAGTGCTGAATTATTATTAGATTGTGAATCTTTAGAAACGATTGGTCAGCCAATCGATGATATTTGTCATTTTATTGATCGCCATTCACGTGAACATATTACCAATCCAATATTCGACGCGATTCAACAACAAGATACCATGCATATTGACGACAACGCTTTATTGTTGTCGCAACAAGACAACGTGCGTTTTGTTTCCGGTAACGCCGCGCCTATTTTTAATGATCAACATACTCTCTCTGGTGCGGTCTTGGTGATGCGCGATATCAGCGACCAAACCACCTTAGAGCAACAATTACGCCACGCCGATAAAATGCAAAGTATAGGTGAATTAACCGGTGGGATTGCCCACGATTTTAATAACATGCTTGGTGCGATTATGGGTGCCGCACAAGTACTCGATACGCTCGGCAATGATCAAAACGAAAAACGTCAGGATTACATCGATTTAATTATGCGCGTGAGTGAGAATGCTGCTGAATTGATCCGTAATTTACTGGCTTTTTCGCGTAAATCTGCCACCGAAGAATCAGTATTACCGATTAATGATATTTTACACCAAACGACTGAAATTGCCCGACATGCGCTGCGTAAAAATATTACCATTTCCTTTGATGCCTCCAAACATGACTTAAGTTGCATGGGTGATCAAACCGCTATTCAAAGCATGATATTAAATTTGTGTATCAATGCCCAGGATGCGATGCCCGACGGTGGCACGCTGAATATTGCCTGTTCTAAAACATTTCTCAAAACCGAAGACTGGCAGGTTAATTTTCCACATATTAAAAATGCGCATTATGTGCTCATCGAAGTCACCGACAGTGGTCATGGCATGGACGAAAGTTTATTGCAGCGCATCTTTGAACCATTTTTTACCACCAAAGAACGCGGCAAAGGTACCGGCCTCGGTTTATCGGCGGTCTACGGTACGATAAATAGTCACCTTGGCTGCATTAGTGTGCACTCACAAAAAGGTGCAGGCACGACCTTTAAACTGTATTTACCTATTCATATTGGTGACGATGAGCCGATGTCTTCTGCTTCACTAAAAGTTATGACATCGCAGACGCCTCATGTTTTATTAATTGATGATGATGAAAATTTACGTCCCATTATGAAAACATTGATTGAAAGTATTGGTTATCCGGTGCTCCCAGCAGCCAATGGTCCTGAAGGAATTGCTTTATTTCAAAAATTCCAACAAAACATTGGCGTGGTTCTTCTCGATTTGGTTATGGAGGAAATGAGTGGCCGCCAAGCATTTGACCTCCTCAAAGAACAAGATGCTGAGGTAAAAGTCATTCTCATCTCTGGTTATGATCGTGGAGCCGATTCGGAATACTTGCTCAGCCACGGTGCCAAGGCTTACTTGCGTAAACCGTTTTCTATGCATGCGCTGACAGCCCTATTCGACGAGCACATCGAGAATAAAAAGTAACACATAGGCTCATAATTCGGTATGACATGGGTGTCAGTCCCCTGACTGCGACTAGGACCTACACAGCATACCCTTTTCAGGGCATAATATTAAGCCCTTATACAACAATGGTTTAGACATCGTCGACTTTTTGGCACGAATTGTGTTGTAGAGAAGGCGTTGGGCTTAGTTGCCTGACTCTTCGAGTTCCTCAGCAGCACGCAAAAGACGATAAATATGACGCTCACTGATGCCAAGAATCTTAGCTGCCCGCCGCTTGTTGTTATCGCACAAGCCGAGGACATGGCGTACATGCAAGAGCTCGGCCTCCTGCATCGAGATGCGGCCATAACCACCGAACTCGCCCTGGGCTTCACCGGCATCACTGCTCAACCTAAAATCTTCACTACTCAAACTTGTCGCTTCGCGGCGCCGTGCACGCAACCAGGCTCGTTCGGTTTCGTTGCGCAGTTCGCGAATATTTCCCGTCCACGTTTGTTGCTGCAACACGGCAACAGCCTCATCATCAAGCGTAGTAACATCGTGGTTGGGGAACGACTTCAAAAAATATTCAACCAAGGGTTTGATGTCTTCAGCGCGCTCGCGCAAGGGCGGCAGCTGCACATCAAAAACAACCAAGCGATGATAAAGGTCTTCACGAAAACGACCGGCACTAATTTCGGCCGTCAAATCTTTATGCGTCGCCGCAATAATGCGCACATTAAATTTTCGCTCGCGATCACCACCAACGGGGCGCACCACGCCGTTTTCCAAAAAGCGCAAAAGGCGCACTTGGGCGGCAGCCGAAATGTCACCAATTTCGTCAAGAAACAGGGTGCCCTCGTGCGACGCGGCTATAATACCGGGGCGCGCTTTATCAGCGCCGGTAAAGGCTCCTTTTTCGTAGCCAAACAATTCAGCGTCGACCAAGGATTCGGTCAAGGTCGCGCAATTAATAATATTAAACGGTCCGTCTTTACGGTTACTGTTTTGATGAATAAAATTAGCAACAACTTCTTTACCGGTTCCAGTTTCACCAAAAATCATGATCGGTTTATCAAGCTCAGCCATGTCGCCGACTTCTTCCAAAGCCGCGCGCATCAAGGGCGAGGCAACGACCATGCCAGCTTGAATTTGTCGGTCGTCTTTGCGCCGCAAACGCTCAGCCAACATTTCTTTATCGTAGGCATCGCGAGCTTTGCGCGTGGCACGTTCAACCAACAACAACAATTCGGGCATGTTCACGGGCTTGGACAAATATTGAAAAGCACCGCGACTCATCGCTTGCACAGCGGTCTCAACGGTCGCGTAACCAGTGGCAATAATAATTTCAGTCATGGGCGAGATTTGTTTAACTTGCGCCATCACCTCAAGGCCACTGTCTTTGCCCAGCATCATATCCAAGACAATGGTGTCGATGTGCTCAGCCTTCAAGGTCGTGATCGCTTCATCGCCACTGCTGGCACGCATCACATCATAACCGGCGGACGTCAATACGTCGCCGGTGACGCGCAGCAATTCCGCGTCGTCATCAACAACCATGACGCGAAAATCAGTCATAAGCGATTGGCCCCTATTCGCATACCTATGGTTGTACGCAATGACCCTATGACTCAAGCATCAGAGGAGCTCGCACATGCTGCCTAAGCACACTCATTTGCTTGACGATTCAATCGCCACGAACAATGGAGATGCTCTGATGAATACCCATCTCAATAACGACTTTCATTTACGCCGTAGCATTTTTTATTATCAAGGCATTTTAAAACATTGCCTTGAACAATGCGAACCGAGCTACGTCGCTGAATCAATTCGTGCAGCACAAAAAATATTACAATATGCTGATCAATCTTATTTTGAATTATTAACGGAACTGCTTGGCCAACATCGTCGTATGTTAATTAGTGTCGCTGCTCAGCGTATCGACGATGTCCAAGCAATTTTTGATGGTTTAATTAAAAGTGCCGAATTATTGGAAAGTATTTCAGAAAACGGATTTATTAAAGAAGAGCACGTGTTGGAAAGCGTTTTTCAATTACGTGCGCTATTCGAAGACAATCACCTATCGGATTCGGGATCTGACTCTCGCCTCCGTCAACCCATTCACACCAACACCTGACCAAGGAGAACGCCATGGAAATCATCGGCCCACTACAACTACGTATCATGAATTTCGTCTGGAATAAAGGCGACTGCACTGTGCATGATGTTCACGATGCCTTAAACGGAGAGCCAGAGGCTCCACAATTAGCATATACCACAGTTTTAACGGTTATGCGCAATCTTGTTCGTCGCAAAATACTTAGCCAAAATCCAGCAGGACGCAGCCACGTATTTTCACCTATCGTAAGCGAAACTGAATATAAAGAATCTATGTTGCAACAAATTTGCGACGATTTCTTTTTCGGTTCTTACGAAGATATGATTGGCAAATTACAGCCAAGCAATCAAGTCGAAGAAGTCGCTGTAGCATAACTACATAACCGTTCTCGTTGCGTGTTGACGCATCGCGTTACGGGTGGTGACGCGTGCTTTCCAAAGCGCGTATAGAAATGACGGCATTTCTATACGCGCGACGGATTGGCGTTCATCTTTAAAAGATATCTCCGCGTTTTATCAACGCTGCGATATCCATACTGACCGCGATCGTTACGTGCACCAAGACACCGCCCCAAATGCTGCGTGAGCGCAAGGCAAGCATGCCAAGGAATAATCCGAACAACAACGCGCCACTCGCTTCGAGCCATAATTTCGGGAAGTGCAGCATTAAATACGGCAGCATCATAACAAAGATAGCATTGCTACCGAGTTGCCGTTTACAGGCTCCCAATAAAAAGCCACGGAAGAAAAACTCCAAGGCAATAAATTGGATGATATAAGACAGCTCCCAAGCGACAAAATCAAAGACACTGCGACCAGCATGTGAATAAAATGGGTAATGTTGCGAAAAGTCATCGCGAAAAACCGTGACCAAAATAATAAAAATCATAATCGGACTAAGTAAGGCAAGGTAGCCAAGCCAATGTTTATGAACATCTCCCCAGCCTAAATGATAATGGCTGAACGAGTCCTTCAGAATCCATTTGATGGTCACCAGGGGAATAACTAAAAAAGCAATAAGATGCATAAAGCTCCACCACAGGTGACATGATAATTCACGATATTCACCTAATGATTTTATGGCTGCATCACGTCCGTATAATTCTAAAACATATAAAAAGACATCATCAAATTTCAAATAATGTACCAGCAATAAACAAACACCGGCAACCGTTAAGGCAATGGGTATCCGCGACCGCGATTGATCATCAGCGTCGAATTCCCGCTCATCAATATCTTTAAAGACTTGGAGAAAACGCGACCACATTAATTGCGCGCTTTCACACTTAGGACACGCACACCTTCTAAGTTTTCAGCAAGCGGATCAAATGCAAAACACGCACTGCCACTACCACTCATATGTATTTCAAGACCTTTATCGGTCGCTTGCTGAAATAAATCGTCGAGCTCGGTGCTTAAGCGACGACTGGCCGCTTCCAAACGATTGGCAAAGCGTTGCTGTGCCGTATCAGCACCAATTGCTTGCCGTGGTCCACGCTCTGCGCTGCTTAATGCAGCAAAAACCGCTGCGGTTTCCAAACCTTGAGGTGGTATGATTAAATAGATTGGGTCTTGAATAATCGGTTGTAATGCCTCGAGGACCTCGCCGCGGCCACGTGCATAGGCACAGCCACCGTGTAAAAAAAACGGCACATCCGAACCCAATCTTAGTGCAAAATCATGTAATTGTTGCTCTTCAAGGTTATACCAAGTGGCCAATGTTTTTATAATAGCCGCGGCATCGCTTGATGCCCCACCTAAGCCTGCACCAACTGGAATATGCTTAGTGATACTTATTTCGAGACCAGGTATGTCATCCTTATGCTGACGCATTAATTCTGCTGCTCGCCAACAAATATCCTGTTCACCAAATGACATCGCGGCATTGGTATACACAATGCGAGTTTCGCGATGCGCATCAGTTTCAACAATATCAATCTCATCAGCGAGATCGATACATTGAAAGATCGTTTCCAATTCATGGAAACCGTCATCGCGCTGGGCAATAATTTCTAAAAAGGTATTAATTTTAGCTGGCGCGAGAAGATGCTGTTGGCGCAAGCTCATCGCTGCAGGCTTACCCAAATGGGCGGATTATCAGGATCACGTTGTAAAAATGTATCACGGACAGCCGCTTCTTTTTGCTCATAAGGCCCAACGCAAATGATATAATAATTATTACGTTTACCTAAAAAAGCATTATAGCCTTGGCGTTTTATTTTTTCCACTTCACGCAGCCCAGCAGATTTGCGGTCGAGACCAATACTGGCAATTTGTAAGGCATAGCGACCCGACTGTGCTGGCGTGCGCTGGGTTTGCTGCTGTTGTGTTTGTTGTTGTGTTCGCTGTGGTCGCGCTCGTTCACGACGTTGCTCGGTTTGTGATTCGCGCTTAATCGAATCATAAATTAACTTGAGCGACGGATGCAAGGCTTCTAAATCTACTCCATCTAATTGAGCTAATATTTCACGCACTCGTTCTAGCTGATCCTTATTGTATGCATTTTGCAACGCTTCGACCGATAAGGCCATGTCACGACCTGCAATTAAATTATCGAGCTTGCCATAATCTGATAATAAAAGTTTCATGCGCACTTTGTACTGACGCACATTTTCAGGATGCGGACGCTCACGAGCGAAGACAAAATCGATGTGCGCTTCTTCAATAATGCCGCGCTTGATATCGAAGACATAATCACAGCGAAAGGAACTGATTTGTGAATAAAAATCTTTAGGGCTTTTCTTAACCCAGGCCACTGGCGGAAAGGTTAATTGAAATTTAGGACGACTGCCGTTGCGAACACGTTTGACCGAGGCTACCACCTGATTTTTTTGTGGTGGTAAAATCCCATAGACCATCGGTACTGACCATGATTGTTCTAAACCTTCGGGTAGTGGAAATAAATTAAAGTCAAAAAAATGACCAACAAGTTGGCCAGAATTATTTAAGACTTCATCATTTAAATAGCGACTGACTTGGCCCTTGGGTGAAACATGCATGCGATTCATTTCAACGCGGCCATTACCGCGACTGCGCTGTTCGGCGCTGACCAAGGCAATTTCATTATCATTATTCAAGCACAATAAATCTAAATCATGCGATAAACGCGCTTCGCAATCGCCCAGTGTTCCGTCTTCTTTAAATTTAAACAGTTCAGTGGTCAACTGATATTGCCAGGTTGCGCCCGCAGCTGGGGCAAAGCGACACTCTTGAAAGGCTAAGACAAAAAAACTAATGCCAGCGATGGCCATCACGGAAACACAAGCAGCAAGTACGCCACCTGAATGTTGTCTTATCCATGGAAAAAAACCGGCCATTGAAGTCGCAGCTTGGGCATTCACAGCGACGGTACAAGTCAATGATTTCTATTCGCAAACGAGCGGGTCCTACGCTAGCCACAGGCTGCGTTTAATCTAAGATCAATGCATGAATACAGCTATTAAATCAGTTAAGATTTCAGAACAGGTTGAAATTGGTGGAGCACTTCCTGTATTTATCATGGGCCCCTGTGTCATCGAAAGTGAAGACCATATTTTACGCATGGCTGAGCAGCTCAAAGGCATCGCTGAAGCCAAAAACATTCCCATCATCTTTAAAGCGAGCTTTGATAAAGCCAATCGCACCAGCATAGATTCCTATCGTGGCCCCGGCTTAGACGAGGGTCTCAAGATCCTGGCTCGCGTGAAACAAGACTATGGCTTACCTGTAACCACTGATATTCACGAGCCTTATCAAGTGAAGGCCGCTGCTGAAGTAGTAGACCTCCTGCAAGTACCGGCCCTGCTCTCTCGTCAGACCGACCTGATCGTGGCCTGTGCTGAAAGCGGCATGCCCTGCTCGATCAAGAAGGGCCAATTCATGGCTCCTTGGGACTGCAAAAATCTTGTCGACAAATTCCACAGTGCTGGCGGCACAGATCTCGTATTGATAGAGCGTGGAACGAGTTTCGGTTACAACACCTTGGTCTCTGATATGCGCAGTCTAAGCATCATGCGCTCACTTGGGGTGCCGGTCATTTATGATGGCACCCACAGCGTCCAAGCGCCCGGTGGCTTGGGTTCAAAATCTGGTGGCGCTGGTCACCTCGCCCCGAGCCTGATGCGTGCCGCAATGGCCGTTGGCGTCGAAGGGATCTTCATGGAAACACATGACCAGCCACAATCAGCCTTGAGCGACGGGCCAAATATGGTCCCAACAGCCAAGCTCGAAGCGTTATTAGATGACCTCTTGGCTATTCATCAGGCCATCGGTCGACCCGCCCCAGCACAGGAGGCAGATCATTAAATATTTACTCATCGGGCTCAGCTTATTCTTGTGCCTCCATCTTGGCGCAGAAGAAGATCTCTTTGGGAATACCATCGAGGATGGGAAAAAATCGTGGTCTAAAGAAGAATTATCAGAATTACGCAGCAGCATTAAAAAAGATTATAAGCAATTTTATAAAGATCGTGATTTCTGGTCAGCTTTACAATTACAAGGATGGGTCGAAGCCCAAGAAGCTGACGTCGAATATGAATCGCCCTTAGGTAAATCATTTATTGGCAATCCTGTTTATGCATTTCCCTACGAGCCACGCACTTATTATGACTTTAAAGATTATTCCGCAGTCGTCTGCAATAATCGTGTGCATTTTATTGATCCCGAAGGGCGACCTACCAAATCGTCGGTGCAATTACCATTTTATGGTGAGCAAACCGCCCTAACCCAAGACGGTCGCTTTATGGGAGTCATGGAAGGCAATTCACGCGGCCAGGCACCAGACATCACTTATTTTTGGCGCGTCGCCATTCTTGATTTAGAAAATAAAGAAAGCTTGATGAAAACAGGTTGGATCCCTACTGATCTAGCCATGCAAGGACGCTTCGATACGCAATCAGCGATTGCCCATGATGGCAGTGCCATCGCTTTTTGCATTCGCGCCAGCGACCGACGTGCTGATTACACCTTCATTTGTCGACCTGGCCGCCAACCGATTCATGTTGGTGATTGTCGTACCGCACGTGCCATCGGCACCAATGGCAATTGGTTACTCGCGCGTAATTCACGCAGCAATCGCTGGCAAATAATTCGCGGACAAAAACGCCAAGATATTCGTTACGGTGTTGGTCGCTTCGGCTACGGCGTTTATCAAACTGGCGATTTAAAACAATTACGTTTCATTCAACGCAATGGCCAAGAACACGTCATTCCAGGCAAATATACTAAACATACTCATCTGTGGGCGACTGATAAATGGTTACTCGTACGCATCGGTGGCGTTACCATCAAAGAAAAGGATGAAGTCGATTTATTCGGCACAGTAACCAAAAAAGGCGCAGAAAAAACAGTCTACAAAACCGTCGCTTATCGATGGGAAGATCTCGCTGCGAAAAAATTTGATAACGCTTATGAAATTGAAGGTGGCATCGTCTTAAATGGGCAGCGCTATGACTCATTCCTGTCATGGAAGGACAATATCGCCACCATCCATGATTTCAGTGAAGATAAAGTCAGCAGTGAAAAATTCATTGAAGCTGATAAAAATATTCATTCGATGGAAGTACGCGATAACGGCATTCGCTTAGTTACCAGCGATCATCACAATCATATGTATAATTATTATGGTAAAAAATTCTGGTCAGGTGGCCCTGGTTACGTGAAGATGATTAACCCGTATGCACTGCATTATGAAGTCGAGACAGTAGATAAAAAGAATAAGCGATCAAAATGGAAACACCAAATTGTCATTTTTTATGAGAATGGCGATAGCCACACCGTTGACGTGGCAACCCCTGATAATGGTATCGATTATGCTGTCGCCATTCATCACTATCATAATTTTGGCCGCCTGTATTTTAACGGACGCGACTGGTTATATTTTTCTTTAGGTGACGGTCGCATTATTCGCGATGGCCGCACCACGCCCAACGATCAAGCGGTTAGCCATTGGCACATGCCTAATTGGGCGAGCTTTAAACGCGGACGATTTAATCGTTTTGCTGGACGACTTATCCCTAAAACTGAGCACACCAAACAAAGTTTTTATGACACCTTTATCGGTCGTGATGCCATGTATGCACGTGGCGGTCTCTACATCACCACCGAAGATAATAAATTACAAAAATACGATAAAGAAATGGAACTCACCGACAGTATTGATGCACAAATTCATTTTCATCAATTCACGGTCCAAGATAAAGATTATAATACCTATATCACCTATTGGCATAATGGTGAACGTTTTGTGAAATATTACATCGATAAATCCGGTCGCTTTGGCGAAATCAAAAAAGAGATGAAAGTAATCCCGCAAAGCCCTGAAGGTGAATGGCAAGTCCAAGGTCGCCGTTTATATTTACCACGTCAAGGCGATACCTATTGGCCTGAGGATAAAATTGGATTTTTGGCCTGGCGCATTCGCAGTCGCAAAGGGATGAAGAATTTATTGGTGGTCACCCGCTCATTGATCATCGAAATTGATCCATCGACGATCAAAAAACTCTTCCCCAAATAAGCAATCTGCGACTAGTTTCGCCCCAAGTCACAGTTACGATTCAAACATCATGAAGGTTCTTCTTGCCATCAGCGGCGGCATAGCTGCATATAAATGTCCAGAATTGGTCCGCCAATTACGCAAAGGCGGTCACGAGGTTCAATGTGCGTTAAGCAAAGCGGCTACTCGTTTGGTCAGTGTCCATGCCCTTGCTGCCGTTAGCAGCAATCCCGTTCATGAAAGTTTATGGGCATCAGATGGATCGATGCCGCATATCGATTTACCGCGTTGGTGTGATGTCTTTTTATTAGCGCCAGCCACAGCAGACTGCATGGCGAAATGTGCACTCGGCTTAGCTGACGATTTAATCACTACCGCATTCTTAGCTTTAGAGCCTGAGAAAAAACTACTCGTCGCACCAGCAATGAATAATGTGATGTGGAATAAATCGATTGTCCAAACACATGTACAAACGCTTAGTCAGTCGGGCGCACAGATTATCGACCCAGTGAGTGGTGAATTAGCCTGTGGCGAAGAAGGCATTGGCGCGATGGCTGACCCGAGTCATATAGCGGAGCTGGTCTCCGGTTTATGAATCCTTTTTTATGGCGTTTGCGTTTTTATGTGCTCGCCATTCTCGTCTGCTGTTTAGTACCACTGCTCCTCGTGTATTTAATATATCGTGCGTGGATTATTAAACGTCCAATGACCGGATTTGCACGGAAATTAAGTGGTTCGAATTCGGCAAATCCTCATCACGATTCAATTATGATTCATGGTGTCAGCATGGGTGAAGTTAATCTGATGCGACCACTGGTACCATTAATAGAAGAAGCTTTTGATAAATCCTGCTTTCTCAGTAGCTCAACTGACACTGGCATTAAATCCCTGGAAAAACATTTCGCTGATCATCATCGTTGTATCTATCCCCTCGATGTACCGTGGGCCGTGGCGCGATTTTTAAATCAGCAAAAACCATCGTTAATTATTTTATTAGAACTCGAAATATGGCCGCTGTTTCTGGCCGCGTGTTTTCACCGTCAAATTCCCGTGGTCATTTTAAATGCTCGCGTTGGCGAAAAGTCTTATAAAAGCTTTAAACGTTTCTCTTGGTTTTGGCGACCGATATTTAAATCACTGCATGCAGCCATAGCGCAAAACAAAGCATGGGCTGAGCGACTGCAAGCCCTCGGCATGCGCCAGGTGGAAATTGGAACTTCATTAAAAGCTGACGTTGTCAGCGTTGCTAATGATGCCGATAAAAAAGCTGAGCGTGAACGCCTGCAATTAGATGATCGACCTATTTTTCTCGGCGCATCGACCGGACAAAACGAAGAAGCTGTTTTACTTGATGCCATTACCTCATGGGCAGATGACTGGCAATTAATTATTTGCCCGCGCCATCCCGAACGCGGCGCGCAGATTCAACAATTAGTTGAAGCAGCTGGGCTGAGTGGCGTGCGCACCAGTCACCATCCGGAAGCGCCAGCAATTGACGGCCAGCAAGTCATCATCGTTGATGAGATTGGTCGACTTGGTGCCCTCTATGGTCTCGCAGATATCGCCGTTGTTGGCGGCAGCATTGGTTCTGGTCGTCATGGGCAAAACATGCTCGAAGCTGCTGCGGCTGGCTGCTGCACCGTCGTCGGCTGGGACACCAGCAATCAGGTTGATGCGATGGCTCTGCTGCACGAACATCAGGCTGTCGTCGAATGCGCTGATGCACAGGACCTACACAAGCAGCTCCAAGCGCTTGCCGAAGACGAAGAACGCCGCCAAGCACTTGGCCAGGCAGGGAAAAGTGCATGGGAAAGCAGTACCGGTGCCGCCGAGCGCAGTGTGCAGTCACTGGCACAAATGCTGAACAACAATTGACCACGGGCCTGCGGTCAATTCAATAGCACCCATGCTGCATCTCTTAACTGCTCTCGGACTCTTTATAACTGTTCCATCTATTATTGGTGTGTTTCAGAAAAAAGAAAAAGATGAAATTGTGGTTTATCTACTCTTAAGTCTTTTATTGGTGTCCCTATTCTTTGCCTTCTATCCCTATGTTGGACCATTTCAAAGCTGGTTCCCATGGCGCGGATTCGTGTGCAAAGCCCTAAGCATTGCGGCAATTGTTCTGGCTGTGTTAATTTCACGCCGACTCGAAAAAGGATTGATTCCCGGCATGATGATTACGGCAAGTAGTCTAATCGCCTTATCAACCTTCGCCGTTATGCGCGCTATCTATTAAGATTTTCCCCATTCCTTGACAGTCTCGCGGCCAAGATATCGTCCCATCACGATACAACGATGAACAATCGTAAGGAATCCGCACATGGCTAACTCCCTGTTTACTTCTGAATCTGTGTCGATGGGACATCCGGATAAAGTCTCCGACCAAATTTCTGATGCCATTCTCGATGCGATGCTCGAGCAAGACCGCAACAGTCGCGTTGCCTGCGAAACGATGGTGACTACTGGTTTGGTTGTTGTTGCTGGTGAGGTAACCACCGAAGCTTACGTTGATATTCCATCAATTGTCCGCAATACGATTAAAGAAATTGGTTACACCGATGCCGACATGGGCTTTGAATCTGAATCTTGTGCGGTCATGGTGACCTTGGACCAACAAAGCCCTGACATCGCGCAAGGTGTTAACGTTGGTGAAGGCTTACACAAAGAACAAGGTGCTGGCGACCAAGGTTTAATGTTTGGTTATGCATGTAACGAGACACCTGAATTAATGCCATTACCAATTGCCTTAAGTCATAAATTACTCGCCGCATTGACCAAGATGCGTCAAAAAAATAAAAACTCTTACTTACGTCCCGACTCAAAAAGTCAGGTCACTGTTGAGTACAACGAAAAAGGCAAGCCGGTTCGTGTACACACTGTTGTTATCAGTACCCAACATAAGCCTGGCGTGACCTTGGCAAAAATTCGCAAAGATTTAATTGCCCTCGCTAAGAAAACTATTCCAAGTAAATTAATCGATAAGAAAACTATCTTTCATATTAATCCAACCGGTAAATTTGAAATCGGTGGACCAAAAGGTGACTGTGGTTTAACTGGTCGTAAAATCATTGTTGATACCTATGGTGGCATGGGTCGTCACGGCGGTGGCGCCTTCTCTGGCAAGGATCCAAGTAAAGTGGACCGCTCTGCTGCGTATGCGGCACGTTGGGTCGCTAAAAATATTGTTGCTGCTAAGCTGGCTAAAAAATGTGAAGTACAATTAGCCTACGCTATTGGTGTTCCGGACCCTGTTTCTATTAAAGTAGACAGCTTTGGCACTGCTGAGGATGACGATGTACTCGCCCTCGCCGTAAACGAAGTCTTTGACCTACGCCCAAGCGGTATTATCGGTGGCCTCAAATTACTGCGCCCCATTTATCGTCACACTGCTTACCACGGTCACTTCGGCCGTAATGATTTTCCATGGGAACAAACCAATAAAGTCACTGCCCTTAAAAAGGCAGTGAAGAATCTTTCCTAGATTCAAATTTTCTGTTCCCTCTCCTAAAAAACTCTCGGTTTCGCCGAGGGTTTTTTGTTAGGCTCTACCTTAGGAACGTGACCAGGCTCGGTCGCAGTTTCATTTTTAACCACAGATAAACACCTATCGGCACAGATTATTATCTGAGATGATTTGTGTCCATCTGTGGTTGAAGTATTTTTCTATGGCTGTTTTCCTAAGAAAGGGATTTTGAAATGGTAAAATCAAACTAGTATCTTTTGCGTAATGGATATTCCCATCATCTACATTCTCGGCCCGACTGCCTCAGGCAAAACCGCACTCGCGGTTGAAATTGCCAAGCAATGTAATGGTGAAATTATCAGCGCCGATGCGATTGCCGTGTATAAAGGTATGTGCATTGGAACGGCTGCACCAAGTGTAGAAGAACAGCAAGGTATCGTGCACCACTGCTTACAATGCATGGATCCCTCAGAAAGCTGTAATGCACAAACCTGGTTTGATATGGCCGAAGCTGCCATTGCAGACATACACGAACGTAAAAAAAACATTATCGTCGCTGGTGGCACACCGATGTATACGAAAATGCTACTCGAAGGCATCAGTGCCGGCGCACCAAAAGACGATGCTATTCGTGAACAACTCGAAAAAGAATACGATGAGCGTGGTGGTGAAGCAATGCTCACCGAATTGCACAGTTGCGATCCTGATTATGCCAGTGAACGCCACGCCAATGATAAAAAGCGCATTGTGCGTGCGCTTGAAGTGTTTCGCATAACGCAAAAACCCTATTCCAGTTTTCACACCACCGATGGTATTCGTCGTCCTGGCTATGCTAATCTATTAATTGGCCTGCGTTGGGATAAAGAAGAACTGCACAAGCGCATTAATAAACGCGCTAAAAACATGCTCGCCGATGGTTTAATTGATGAAGTCAAAGGTCTTCGCGAACAATTAAGCAAGCAAGCCCGCGATGGTGTTGGCTATAAAGAAGTAATTCAATTTTTGGATGGCGAGATCGACGAAGAAGAATGTTTATATCGAATTAAAGTCGGCACCCGCCGCCTCGCCAAGCATCAAATGACTTGGTATCGTAAATGGCGCGATATTGAATGGTTCGACGGAGAGGCAGAAACATTACATGGGGACGTGATTGCACGAGTTGAAGACCATTTAAAATAAATAGCACTTTCAGGACAATACGTTAAATGTTATTCCTTCGAGTAATTAACTTTTCTCGGATAAGATGAATAAGCATTATCAAAGCCACTTCTTTCTTTCTGCAACTCTTCCAATGGTATTGGGCTTAAATACCAAATATTTTCATGTACGAAATAAAACAATTCCTTGTTCTCAATAGCTGCATTTGGCAAATTTTTAGCATACACCGGTATTAATTCTTCTAGGGATTTGGCAGGTCGCTTGTTCTCTTTCTCGAACCGCTTCAAAGAAAGCCAGAGTTCAACATGTTGTAATATGAATGAATGTTTATTAGCAGCCTTCCTTATTCCAGTGAGAGCAGGCATTAGCATGCTAGCCAGATAATAACCTAAAGGGTCTTTAAAATGAATTATACTGAAACTGTAAAACTCTTTTTCTATTTTTCGAAACTCGTCCTTGAAATTGAAGTTTGAATCATTTTCCCAGCCATCTAGGATAAAATCGAATAACTCCTTGAAATGATGCTTGGTATTTCCCTCAGATGATCCCAATAAATACCAATAAAAATCAACTCCTCCTGATCGTCGGTAAAATACCGTATTCACTTCTTCCTCTGAATAGATCAATTCTACTATTTTTAAAAGAGAATTAAATTCCACTCTCATCATCTCATAAACAGAATGATTATTTTTAATCTGCATTTTTGTTAATTTTTTAATTAGTATATCTAGTTGGATAGGGGCATTGTAATGAGTGTATATTTCCGCTATATGATTCCACAAATGGTGATAGAGGGCAACACCTATAAGGTACTCTAGCTGGCCTCCTCGTTTCATTGCTGAACACAAACTATTCATCTGCTCAACCGCATGACTGACCCTCTTCCAGTTATTTGAACGAGCGGCGACATGCATGTCGGCCAAAATCCACCAAGAAATATCATAAATTGATGACGGGTCGCAACGAAAGTCTAAATTTGCATCAACTTCTAAATAAGGCCAGCCATGCTCTTGAAAAGGGCCGAGTTTATCAAATTCCTGCAAAAAGAGAGGTCGTTGTTCTAGATAATTTGATAATTCATTGAATAACTTATCGCTACGCTGCTCTTCTTGAAACTGATTAAATGACGCCGGAAAAACAACTGAGTCAATGCCAAGAATTTCGATGCGCTTCTTGTGCGATTTCTCAAAATTTTTATACAATTCACTTATTTCAAAATATTGCCAATAGAGACTGTCGTCGGGAAAATCTTCCGCTGTTCCGAAGTGATAATGGGGATCCATTCTTAGGTTACTGATATCCGAATCAGGCACCCAAGAACCACGAAAACAGAGATGATACAGATAAAGCCAAACCGGGAATAATAATATTATGATACCGATTTTCTTGCGACGTGTCATTTAGCCAGCATTCACTCTTTTTCGATTAAGATGACTTTATAAGTCTGACTGTGATCACCTTTGGTGCGAGTAATCGTCGCTTCGCCGTCTTCACCGACTTGCACCGTTACCTTGGTGCCATTGTTCCAGGCTATTTTAAAGTGATCTTCCAAAACCGTTACATCGCCGCGGGATCCGCTGGAAGCAATTGCTTTATCACCATTAATCGTGTAGCTGACTGGGCCGCCTTCTCGGGTAAATTCTTGGCCATCAAGTAAATGTTGGAGTTTTGCTGGGAACGGTTTTTTAATCGGCGTACCGAACATGTCGTTAATTTCTTCTTTTTTGATTTCGTCGATACGCGCTTGAATAGCTAATTTCTGTAAATTGTCACCGCGCTTTAATTGTTTCTCTAAATCTTGAATAACTGTAGCCCGCAACTTCATCATCTTTTTGCGGTAATCCTGCTCGGCCTTTTCCTTTTCAGCAGCGTATTTCTTTAAAGCTTTCTGGGTTTGTTCAGACAACGTTACCGTCGATAAATCAACAGTCACATCCTGGGCAATAGCCACACCTATGGTGATTAACAACAATAAGCACATCCGCATCATACGTTCTCCAAGCGTGAACTATCTGCGGATTATTGTACTCCTGCCTTCAAAGACAACGTCATTACGAGCCCTTAAAGCTCTTCTGTTTCAGGTTCCCAAGTCCACCACAAAACCACAGAACGCGATTTTTCTACCTCTAGCACAGCACCAGTGCTGGCAACACTCTTTCCACGAACACGTATTTGGAAGAACCCATCTACTGTCTCCATTTCCTGGGAGACCGAATCGTTTTGTTCTATCTGAGCCTTCACTTCATCCTGCAGGGCGCGCATGTTCGAGATCAAACAAAAGACCTGTGCGGAAAAGAGCAAAGCTAATGATGCAGAAATGACTATTAATGTTTTTCTCATTATGACTCCAGACAGTCAAATTTATCAGCGCTTAATTGACGTAAAAAGTTAAAATACTTTACGATTTATTCATCTATTATAATTAACACTGCCAATTCATTAATTTCATACTTTATGCGTAAGCAGGTCATCCTGTTAATCTGTGTCCATCTGTGGTTCAAAATCTTAAAACGTATTAGTATTAGTCTTAGTCTTTGTCCATCGCTCCGCGATTCTTAGTCTTAGCCTCCAATCACAGGAACTAAGACTAAAACCAAAGCTAAGACTTATACGAGTTAGCTATGCGTAAAATTCCTTTACACCCACCCCCATTGTGCCCATAAAAAGCTTTACACCCGCCGTGAAAATCAATCGATTCTAAAATCTAAGTCCAATAAAATTGGCTACTTAGACATATCGTGCCAATCGGCACAGCATGTGCATGAGTACTAGCATGATACGCTTCATCTTCGCCTGTATGTTTGCCACCGTGCTCTTGTTGAGCACTTGTGCGAGCGCCATGCTCGCTCCACGTCACGTTCATATCGAGCAGTACACTACCCCCACTGCTGATGTGCAACGCGACGTAGATCAAGAACGGGAGCGTTGTTTAGCTTTGACCGCGAGCCTTGCTGATCGCAGTCAGGCACAAGAAGCCTTGGACACCCTTGATTTGCTTGAGCGCTTAAACGTGCAAGAGCAACGTCTTTGGGCTTATTACGATGCTTTGCGCGACAGCGCACAGACGCGCCAGTCATTGACTGAGCAACGCATCGCTCTTGAGCAATTGGTGCACAATCAGGAACAGATGCAGCAAGACCTCGATAGGCGTTTACAGGAATTACGTCCTGCCGATCGCCAATCCATCCAATTTAACCGATAAGGAAAGGAGCCTCATTATGTTTGGATGCAAAAAAATAGTGTACACCGTTTCAGGGGCAGCCATCGCTGGTGTCTTGCTGCTTGGTTGGGGTACATTTTCTAGCTATGTAGAGACTGGCGCTCGCATGGCTTCTGAATCGGCACAAGAAATGGTGCCGGTCTCGTTTGAAATCGAACGTCTCGAGACATTAATTCACGACCTTGATGAAGTGATGATTGAACAACGTCGTAAAATCATCAAACAAGAAGTCGATATCGAATATCTCGAACAAGATGTCAAACGTGCACAGGAACAGCAAAAACATTTGATCGGCGAAGTAACAGCCGCTCGCGATATTCTTGCTGTCCATAAAGCCAGCTACACTATTGGTGACAAAGAATATAGTTACCAAACAGTTGCTAACGAAGCGACCAATAAAGCGGAAGCGCTACAACGCTCACGCTCTATTTTCGACGCGAAGCAACAAACGCTGCACGCATTAAAAAGTGCAGTTGCTCAAGCGGAACAACAACTCGAACGCGCTGAAGATCAACGCGAACAATTTGCTGTGCGCTTACATCAATTAGAAGCACAAGCTGAAAACATTGCTATTCGTAATGAATTAATCAGCACACTCGACACCATGCCTCATGCTATTGATGCCGGTGCCTTCCAAGAAGTTGAAAATAATTTCACCCGATTGGAACGTGAATTGGCTGTACAGCAACGTGCTTTAGATGAACGTTATGATGCCGTACCAAGTCCACAGCAAATCAATTTCAGTGAACCTGAAAAACACGATGTGCTTGGTCTCTTGGACGCTGCATTAGACAAACCGCAAACTGCACCTGCAGCAAGCGAAACGGAAGCTTTAGCTTTTAAATCTGAATAATAAAGAAGGGGCGGCCTGTCCTAGCACAGGCCGCCACCATTATTATGCTTATAACAAAGGAATCACCGCAATTGTCCCATAACTGTCCTGCCTGTCAGCATACTTTCGACGCAGACGCACTCGCCGGTGTAGTCTGCTGTCCGCGCTGCGGACGCAGCTTTGAGGCCGCACTTGATGCCACTGCCATAGTCAGCGAAGGACCGAGCACCGATGATTGGACAGCAAATAAAGGTGAAGTTTTTGCCGGCTATACCTTAGAGCGTAAAATTGGCCAAGGTGGTATGGCTGAAGTGTGGATCGCTAAAAAAAACGATACACAACAAGTTATTAAAATTCTCTTAAAACGCGTTGCCGATAATGAAGCCATTCGCAAACGCTTTATGCGCGAAATCGATAGCCTGCAACGTTTTGATCATCCACACATTATTCCGATAACCGACCACGGCGACAGTAATGGTCGACTCTATTATGTAACACCAACAGTCGCTAAACATTCACTACGCAACACCATTGATACCTATCGTCAAGGTGGATTAACGGCCAAGGCCTTAAAGCACATTGCCTTTGACTGTTTACAAGCACTCAAGCATGCTCATCAAGAAAATATTATTCACCGCGACATAAAACCAGAAAATATATTAGTCCTTGAAAATGGTGATTATGCGCTGAGTGATTTTGGTATTGCACAAGTTCATAGCTCGCACGAGGGCAACACCCTCACTATGTTAACGCATACCAATGTCGTTTTAGGCACCTACGCCTATATGGCTCCGGAACAAAGCAAAGGCTCGCGTGATATTGATCCACGCGCTGACCTCTACGCCCTTGGTGTGGTTTTATACGAATGTGTTTCCGGTAATTTACCTGAAGGTCGTTTTGAAGATCCAGCACAATTTATGAAGCAATGGTCGGCCAGCGATCGTCATTTATGGAATAAAATCATACTCTGTTTATTAGAGCGTGATCCGAATAAACGTTATCCAAATGCCGACGCTGTCTTAGCTGCGATTGGCAATGTCACGCAGCGCTATCAACAAAGCGAAGTCAATCCGTATCCACACGGTCGTACATTTTATCGCTACAGTGAGCACGGTTGGTTTGGTGGCGTTTGTAGTGGTCTCGGCGCTTACACTGGTATCGATGCTAATTGGATTCGCTTAGCAGTCAGTTTAAGCATCGGTATGACCGGCGGCCTTTCGTTTATTGCCTATGTGGCAATGGTCGTCCTGATTCCCAATTGTCCGGATGTGCATTATCAACCAAAACCATTAAATGCCCATTTACCAAAACGCGGTGACGGTTGGTTTCTTGGCGTCTGTGAAATGCTAGGCAGTCAAAGTGCCAACCCGGGTGTGTGGCGATTAATATTTATATTTCTCTGCCCCCTCACCAGTTTTATTGCCCTGATACCCTATTTAGCTATCGGTATTATCTGCCCAGCTGGAGATAGCCGCTATAAACGCATGCCAATGATAAAAAATCATACGAAAAAGCATGCGAAAGTTCCCAAGGAAGCAGAAATGCTGCCATCCTTGTGGCCAGCTTTTTTATCAGCGCTTCCTGCCGCAGCAGGATTTGGCTACATGAGTTATTTATTCTATCAAACCAATGATATGGTCTTTACCGCTATTTTCGCCGGATTTAGTTTATACTTCTTATCGCAATTACACACACGTCGTAAACTCACACCGAGTAATTTTAATGGACTTGCCAGTGGTTTATGTTTTGCCGGCAGTGCTCTGCTTATTGGCTTATGTTTTATCGACCAAACGCCAACCACGCATATGGTCGATGTTGGTGTCACCGTTACCCACTATTTTAATTACAGCAATATTTTAGAAATTGGCTTAGGATTAATAGCTGGTGGTCTGGTGTGGAGCCTACTCCGTGGTTATTATGGCGCTTATGCACAAATTCTTGGTTTTATTCCAGCAGTAACGCTCAGTCATTTTATCAGCAGCGGTCAACTATCGCTGCAATTCCCCATTCAGCCTGTCTTGCTGTTTACCCTCGCTTGTATTTTATGGGCCGTTTGTGCGCATATTGCACAGCACATGTTACATTGGGTCATTAATCCGCCTGAAGAAAAAGAAAGACACTATAGTCTCAGTGCCACAATTATTTCATTATCCGTTGTAATTACAGCATTTATTCTTTTAACCTTCAACGTCGAACGCGCTCGATCCGAGGCACAAACACGAACCATGCAAGAACAGGCAATTGAAACTCAGATAATGAAGGAGCGAGAGATGAATCAGACCCATGCTCCTAGACCAGTCTTGGTAACGCCTTAGATTGCTATCATGAGCCTGCAACTCGTCTGCATCAAAGGTACGGCAACACCCAATACTATTCCGATCAATGATCAGGTGGATATCGGACGAGATCCACATTGCGACGTGCGTATTGATGATGATGCCTGCAGTCGTTATCACGCCCAATTAAGCATCGACGGCACACAATTAATCTTGCAGGATAATAATTCGAGCAACGGCACTTTTTTTAAAGACAAACGTATTTCTAAAGTAAGCCTTGATCACAACGATCAATTCCGCTGTGGTACTTGTGTATTTGCGATTATTGACACCGCGTCCAAAGCCAATGAAACACGCATTATTTCTGACGGTGGCACCAGCGTTGGATTAAGTCACAGCATCGAAACCCAAGTCTGGGAAGATGGTGATGATGTTCATCAACTCAGCATCATTCATCACGTTTGTCGTGAATTAGCTGCGACCGAACAAAGTGAACGTGCTGAAAAATTAATGCGTGCTGTTAAAAATATTTGTCACCCTGACCATTATGGTCTTGCTTCGCGTGGTGCCTTACTCGAAGGTAATATGAGCGAACGTTTGTGCTTGCGTTTAGCTGTTGGCAAAGATGCGCGCTTATTTGTACTTGGTGCTGATTTACATGGCCAAACCATTGCCGAAGAATCAATTGGCAGTGCTTGTTGCGTTCCGCTTGGCGAAGGCTCGCACATAGTGGTTGCACGTGGTGCCGATAAAGATGCGTTCACTCAACAACATTTATCCTTATTATCGCAGCTTGCCGCTGACGCCCATGTCTATTTCCCAACTGTCGCTGATCACTTAGAACAAGACATTGTTGGTGAAAGCAAACCTATTCGCGCCTTACGCGCACGGATCCATCGCTTGGCCCAAGGTGATTCGACTATTTTAATTACCGGTCCAAGTGGTACTGGCAAAGAATTAGTCGCCAAAAATTTACATCACCTATCTGGCCGCCACCTCGGCCCATTTATCGCCGTCAACTGTGGTGCGATTGCCGATCAATTATTTGAAGCTGAATTATTTGGTCACGTCAAAGGTGCCTTTACTGGCGCAACACAAAATCGCGATGGTAAAATTCAAGCTGCCGATGGCGGCACCTTATTTTTGGATGAAATTGGCGAACTCTCACTCGACATGCAGGTAAAATTATTGCGTGTCTTACAGGAGAAAAAAGTAACACCAGTTGGATCGCATGAAGAACAAGATGTGCACTTCCGCGTCATTGCTGCGACCAATCGTGATTTACATGCTGAAGTAGCTGCAGGTCATTTTCGTGAAGATTTATTTTATCGCCTCGATGTTTTACGTGTCCATACACCACCGTTAAGTGAACGGCGTGAAGATATTCCGTTATTGGCCCAGGCATTATTGCAACGACTCTGCGAAGCAGAGGGACGCCCTTGTCCGCTTATTGAAGCCGATGCCTCGAAAGCCTTAGCCGCAGCAGCATGGCCAGGCAACGTGCGCCAATTAGAAAATATCATGCACCGCGCCTTGGTGATGGCCGAACACAGTATTCGCGCGGAAGATTTAGACCTCGAGATCAGTGAGGATACAGCGGAGAGCAGCGATGAATTCCTTAGTCTCGCTGAACTGGAGGCCCAACATATTAAGGCCGCCCTAGCGCGCTGTAATGGTAATAAAAGCGAAGCGGCACGACTGCTCGGTATCAGTAGGCCTACTATTCACAAGAAGATAGGTGATTACGGCCTGGAATAGGGCTCTTTAACAGTAATAGTTAGCACTCAACGACGTCTCTGGGGATGGAGCACATTATGCGTCTGTTACTCGTCTTTGTGTTTATTGGTTTACTTTCTGTCGTTTATGGCATGGACGACAACGAACGTGAGTTGGCACGCCAAGAATTGGAAAGCGTTGCCAAAGAACTCGATAAATTCTCGCGTGCATTTAATTTGATTCACAAAGTTGTAGGCCCCAGCGTGGTCAGTGTTCAAATCCAACATCAATATGTGCAAACCACCGGTTTCTTCCGCTCAAGTCGCCAAGTTAAACTTGGTGAAGGCTCTGGTTTTGTTTTTGCCAGCGACGACGAGTACTCGTATATCATTACGAACGCCCATGTCGTACTGCAAATGAATGGGCAAAATAATTTCATTAAACGCGGTGGTCGTCCGGTTGCCCATGATGATATCCGCATCGAAACCCATGACGGTCATTATTATCAGGCTATTTATGTCGGCGGTGATACCAAAACAGATCTCGCCGTATTAAAAATAAACGAAGCGAATATTCCACCGATCCGTTGGGCTGATTCCGATAAAGCGCAGGTCGGAGATTGGGTTGTGGCGCTTGGCTATCCACTCGGCGTTGGTTATTCAGCAAGTTCAGGGATTATTTCTGCACTCGCTCGTGACACCGGTGTGTATCAACGCGAACGCGGTTTTGAATCCTTTATTCAAACCGATGCAGCAATCAATCAAGGAAATTCCGGCGGACCATTAATTAATTTAAAAGGTGAAGTTATTGGTGTAAATGCGAGTATCTTGAGTAAGTCAGAAGGAAATATTGGTCTCGGCTTCGCTATTCCCGCTAACCTAGCTAAACGCGTTGCTGAAGACTTAAAAGAATTTGGCTATTTTAGTTTTCCAATGGTCGGCATCGACATGCGCGAAATTCGACCAGAAGAAGCGGATAAAATCGGCATCAAGAATACCAAAGCGGTTGCTATACGTATTGTCTTTCCTGGCACCCCTGCCGCCGAAGCTGGCTTACAATCTAAAGACGTGATTTTATCCGTGCATTCAAAAACGGTGAAAGGCATCGAACATGTGCGCACCCTGCTTGCCAGTGCGCGTATCGGTAAAGAACTTCCCATAACCATTTGGCGCAATGGTGAAATTCACGAGGTAAACGTCACCCCCGTATCAGGTGAACAATTATTGGCCAGCATTCGCGAGCATACCAGCAAACATCAAATTATTGAGATCGACAGTTATGGATTAACCATTGCCAAACCCGAAGATCAAATCGGCGTTATGGTCAGTAAAATTTCACCTGATGGACCTGCTGAAAAAGCTGGTTTAAAACAAGGCAACCGTATTTATGAAATAATCGGTTATGGACCGGTGCGCAGCGCCATGGAATTCGAACAATACGCTAAAAATGTTCAGGTATTAGTGCTGCGTATTATTCAGAACGGGCGGATTAAAAAGGTTCGATTGGTTAGGGAAACTAAATAGTTTTTGGTTGTTGGTTTTTAGTTTTAGAGTCTGCTACTCAAGATGTTCTCTGAGCCTGGCCAGCTCCCCTTGTTTCGATGGATCTGAGTGAAGTATATCCAGCATCTTTATAAATCGTTCTTTTGCCGCTTCTTTTACTTCTGTCGAATCTGTTTCTAGTGATATCTCACGTAAAAACTCAACATTCGTAATATAACGAATGGCCGCACACTTAATATAGATTTCCTCAGCGTCTTTTGCTATTTTTTCAAGGCTAGACTGGTCTTCGACTTTACTCATTTCAATTGCTGCAATTTCTAATCGGGCAGCATCCTTGACCTCATCATCGGCATCTTCCCGTACCACTGTTTCCAAGACTGCTTTATTTTTTAACCGCATGACAGAAAAAAGTCGTCTATACTTATCTGAATCCTTAAGAGCAATTTCAATCAATTCACCTTCATCTTTCACACCATCTAATAATTCCATATCTTGAACTCTAAACATTATGACTTCACCCTTAATCAACCAATAAGTAGGCACCCACACTGCAATCAAAAAAATAAGTGCCCAGGGCAATGACCAGGGATCTAGAATAAGGCACCCTACAGAAGCAATCGATAAACTTATATAGAATAATATTATAGCTGATTTGCTAAGTACCTCCGCTGACTCCGGAAAATACATTCTCATCATCCTTAAAACTATCAAATAAAATAACCAAAGAATAAAAGGCGATGCCCATATTAATGGCCATGGATAATGATGTTCAGTTACTACATAAGAACTGATGTAAAATACCGAACCAAATACAATAGCTAATAGCTCAAATAATATATTATCTATTCGTGTGTTGAGCATACTTTATTCAAATTACAAGCCTATGTATCAGTGCTGCCTTCTGCTTCTTTCTTAAGATGCACCTCTGCGACAAACGGGCCAAATGGTAAAACCGAAGCAATAAAGAGCAGTGCACACTTTCCAAGCGTCCAATTGCGTTCCATTTTCGCAAAGAGCAGAACAATGCAGTACCACATAAATAAGAGTCCGTGCGCACCACCAACAATAGTTACAGCCATCGGCATGTCCCACATGTATTTCAAAGGCATGGCCACACCGAGTAATAAGATAAACGAAATGCCTTCAATAATACCAACTTTGCGTAGCGAATTGAGATGCTGAGTTTCCATTATCTTCCTTGATACTGTAATTGAACTAAGGTTTCACGGCCTTTGCGACGTTGATGTGACCATGGCTCCATCGCTGTTTGTTCGATGCAGGTAAAACCATGTGCTTCCATCAGTGCAACGTATTCCTCAGGCGTTGAATCATAAGGTTGTCGATTAGTAAACTTTGTCCGCATGCTTAATGCCCATACCTCACCATGCGTTTTTATCATGCGCGCAAGAGCAACCGCATACGCCTCGCGCTGACTTGGTTGAAGCGCACAAAAAAAGGTATGTTCAAAAATAATATCGACGCTGTCATCAGCCACACCATTATCAGCAGCGAGCGCG
Organism: Planctomycetota bacterium; assembly: GCA_028280785.1. Classification (GTDB taxonomy): domain Bacteria; phylum Planctomycetota; class UBA11346; order UBA11346; family UBA11346; genus JANQLF01. Next base: position 10,234 of record JANQLF010000203.1, on the reverse strand, counting down.
TCGGCTTCGATGCAGGTGAATACAGAATCTTCGGCGCGTTTTTTCGCCGCGGCAATCGCACTCGGTGCAAAATCCATGGCAATGCACTCATAACCAGCCTTGGCAAAAGCCAAGGCGTCGTGTCCGGTACCACAACCAGGAACTAAAACCGTCTGCGGTGGCTCCGGCAATAATTTATCATTAATCAGATGCATAAGAGCTGGACTCGCCTCGCCTAAATCCCAACCGGCATCATCAGCTTGATAGATCGTTTCCCATGCCTGTGCGCCGGTATCAGCAGGTGGCGCGCCTAATTCATGTTCTTTATTCACGAGATCTTCCCTAATAACTGCTTACGAAATGCCCGCGGGCTCATTTCTTTTAAACGGGCGAATATGCGATTAAATTGTGATATATTACTAAATCCAACATCCGAAGCGATGCTTTGCACACTTAAATCGGTTTGACTTAACATTTCACAAGCTTTGGCAATACGCAGCTCGTGAATATAGGCGGTAAATGTTTTGCCTGTGTGCTTTTTAAAAAAGCGACTCAGCGCGGTGGTACTCATATCAAAACGCGCTGCGACCGCTTCTTGTGAGATGGGATAGGTAAAGTGCTGCAATAAGTGTCCACAGATTTCATTTATTTTACGTTCATCGCGCTGCAGCGTACCCGGTAATTGATAGAGCTGTGATGATAAAACGCGTTGCTCTTCTAACTGACTCAGGTCATGTAGGCTCTGCAATAAAATCATTAATTTTTCAAAGGGTTTATCTTCAGGCGTTGCCATGATGCGTTGACGTATCGCGTCGGTTTCTTCCGGATCAAAATACACGCCGCGAATCGCTTTATGTAATAAGTCCATAATCGAAGTACACTCGGGCATATCTTGAAAATGACGATGGATCCACTTGGCCTGAAATTGAAAAACCGCGATGTCATAACCAGCCGGATCATGGCGAGCCAACCAAGAATGCGGCAACTGCGGTCCAATCAGCACCATGTCGCCAGCGATGAAGGGTTCGAGGCTGTCGCCAACGAAGCGCTGCCCTTCACCCGAATTGATCACCACCAGCTCATACTCGATGTGGCAATGGAGGCTGAATTCGATCTCGCGGCGAGTGTGCACGAAGCTGCGAAAGCTCGAGTTCTGGTCGTTAATTATCACTTCATTGTCAATTCGCATCGTATCGGCGCAAAATAGTATCAGTTTAAGCGGAATAACAAGCAGTATGGCCCAGATTTAGCCATGAAAGGCTCGAACAGGGTGTAAAATATCGCGTTATCAAGGAGCCTCACTCATGATGGTACTCAGCCAAGAACTCGAGAAACACTACACGATTAGCGACGAGCACATCGAGCAATTCAACCGCGATGGACATATCCTGCTGAAGGATGTTTTAAGCAAAGAACTCTTAGCCGAGTGGGGACCGAAGATCGAAGCCGCTGTTGCACGTCGTGGTGAATCGCAAGCCAGCGTACCGATGGAAGAGCGCACCCTTTACGATCAAGCCTTTGTACAAATTACCAATTTATGGGAAACGGACGAAGAACTTATTCCGTTTTTATTTAATAAATGTTTGGCGCGTATTGCTGCTGAATTAATGAAGGTCGACGGTGTACGCATGTACCACGATCAAGCCTTATTTAAAGAACCAGGCGGTGGCTTTACACCGTGGCATACCGACCAACGTTATTGGCCAGTCAGCAGTGATCGTAATATAACTGCATGGATTCCCCTTTGTGATATTCCTTTAGAAAAAGGTCCTTTGGAATTCTGCACAGCGAGCCAACACATTTTAGAAAATCGTGAATTAGCTATCAGCGCTGAATCCGAAGATAAAATTGATAAAATGGTTAAACTCAGCGACATGGAAAAAAGTGTACAACCATTCGACTTAGGCGATGTCAGCTTCCATTTCGGCGCTACCTTCCACCGCGCCGGCCCAAACAAAACCAACGACATGCGCAGCGTCATGACGATTATCTACGTCGATAAAGATATGCGCATGGATATTTGCGAACGCAATCAAGGTGATGCTAACCGTTGGTGTCCGGGATGCGAGCAGGGTGATTTAATGGCCAGCCCTTTAAACCCGATCCTTTGGGAAAAAGAATAGTTTTTAGCAAACTGGTATCAGTCTTAGTATTGGTCTTAGTCTTAGCCTCTGATATCGGGCGCTAAGACTTAATACCAAGGCTAAAACACACACTAGTTAGCTATTAAACCATTATGTCGAAGTAACGCATCCACTGTCGCATCTCTTCCTCGGAATGCGCGGTAAACTTCGGCAGCGGGTTTACTCCCACCAAGTGCTAAAACGGTGTCGGCGTATTTGCGGCCAACTTTTTTAACTTCGGCTTCGTTATCTAATCCAACTTCTTCGAAGGCAGCAAAAGCATCTGCACTTAAAACTTCTGCCCATTTATACGAATAATAACCTGCGGCATAACCACCGGCAAAAATATGTCCGAAACTACACAGGAATCTATTTTCTGGTAATGGCTCTAAAATATTAAATGCGTCTGTAGCGTTATTTACTTCGGCCCAGAAATCACCGTCAAAGTTCGGGTCAAAATCATGATGCAAGAACATATCGATCGCACCAAAGGTTAATTGACGCAAGCATAAAGACGCCGCGCGATACGTACGCGCTGCTTTCACTTTTTCAAATAACTCATTTGGAATAGATTCACCGGTTTCGTAATGACGCGCAAATTCATCGACACTGGCTTTATCATAGCACCAGTTTTCCATAAATTGGCTTGGTAATTCAACGGCATCCCATTCGACATTATTAATGCCAGCCGCCTCCGCATGATTAATCGTCGTTAACATGTGCTGTAGACCATGACCAAATTCATGGAACAAGGTTTCTACTTCGCGGAATAACATCAGCGACGGCTTACCATCTACTGGCGGCGTTCCGTTACATACTAAATGTGCAACAGGCAAACGGGTGCCACCATCAGTATTGATCCCACGCCCAACGCAGTCATTCATCCATGCGCCACCACGTTTATCAGCTGGGCGCGAATACGGATCTAAATAAAACGCAGCGCAGTCTTCACCATTTTCACGTTTAATTTTAAAGTAGCGCACATCTTCATGCCAAATTGGTGCCTCGCCATCAGCTGCTTCGATGCTAACGCCAAACAAACGATGCGCTAATGCAAACAAGCCATCTAAGACTTTTGGCAATGAGAAATACGGACGCAATTCTTCGTCGTTAAATGCATAACGCTCTTCGCGCAACTGTTGTGCCCAGTAATTTAAATCCCAATGACGTAAATCATCGGCCTCGGTAGCACCTTTTTCTTTAGCAAAATCTTTGAGGTCTTGCAGTTCTTTATCGGCCATACTGCGACACACGTCTAATAACTTATCAGATAAATCACGAACAGCAGCTACATCTGGTGCCATTTTTGCTGCCAAACTCACCGCGGCATAATCAGCATAGCCGAGTAAACTCGCTTGCTGTTTACGCAATTGCAAAATTTCACGAATCAATGGCTCGTTATTTAAGTCACCTTCGGACGCACGCACAATAAAGGCACGATAAACACGTTCACGTAGATCACGACGCTCGGCGTAATCCATAAACGGACCAAAGCTTGGAAAGTCTAAGGTAAAACGCCATGGACCATTTTCCTTGCTGGCATCATCATGACCGTGTTCACGAGCGTGTTGCGCAGCCAAAGCAAGCGCGCTATCTGGCAAACCAGCCACTTCGTCTTTTTCGGTTAAAACCATTTCAAAAGATTTGGTCGCATCAAGAACATGGTTGCTAAACTGTGTACTTAGCTCGGCCAAACGAATTTGATTATTATTAAATTGCTCTTTGTCATCACCTTCCAAAGCAATTCCTGATAATTCCGCATCGCGAATATTAATTTCAATAATACGTCGCTGTGCCTCATCCAAATCACTCCATTCACTACCATCGCGAATCGCACAATAGGCATCGTATAATTTTTTACTCTGTGAAATGCGCATCGAAAAAGTCACCATCTGTCCCTGGACTTGTTCATAAACAGCGCGCAACTCATCACTATTTTTCACGCCCATAAAATGACCAACCGGTGACCAAGTCATATGCAATCGATGGCTAATGTGCTCGATCGGTTTCATAACCGAATCCCACGACGGCGCTGCTTCCGCTTCGATGCTGCTGACCTGCGCTTCCAATTCTTCGAGCACGGTTTTCATGGCCGGCTCAACGTGTTCTGGGCATATTTTATCAAAGGCAGGCAGTGCTTGATCTGCCAACAATGGATTACTCATAATTATTCTCTCTGTTTAGCTTAAGACGCGGAAGCTTCGGCATCTTTCATAATCGCAAAGGCAGTTTTCTCAGCATCAGTGCGACTAACCCAGTGACGATTCTGAATTTTAGCGGTCAGCAAATCAAAGCGTTGCTCACATTCACCCAAGTCCTCAGTAGTAATGCGTGGACATAACTCATTGATCTTGGGAAGCATACGTGACCAAACCGGTTCAGGAATCTGCTGCATAATGACCTCTTGCGAACACCGATTCTAGAACGCAGAGGCCTAGCACAAGCTTGCCCCCTGGCATGGTACTAAGATCATCAAAGCATGACTTTATTCAGCAAAATTATTGCCGGCGAGATTCCCGGCGAGTTTATCTTCAAAGATGAGCGCTGGGTGGCCTTCTTGGATATCTTTCCAGCCGCACCTGGCCACACCCTACTCGTTCCACGTGATCCAGTCGCTTTTTTAAGTGAACTACCCGGCGGCACCCAAGCCTGCATGGGTCAATACATCTCAGCATTAAGTGCCGCCGTTAAGCAAGCGGCTCAGGCACCCGCCGTCAGCGTCTTGGTACGAGATGGCAGCGAAGCTGGCCAAGAAATTCCGCATGTACACATTCATTTTATTCCGCGTCATGAACACGCGCAGGCGCATCAATTTTCGAGCCAGCGTTATGGCGACAGCGATCAAGAAGTTGAAAAACAAATTGCCTATTGGGGCAATGCCATTCGTTCACAATGGACTGGTATTTAATGGACCTCAAAGCATTTCAAAAACACATTGCTGATACCTATGGTGAAAAAGATTCCGCGCGCGGCATCGAAGGCACCTTTATGTATTTCATGGAAGAAATTGGTGAATTAGCTGAAGCCATTCGTGAGCCCGATAAACATGATTTAAATGGTGAATTTGCTGATTGCTTAGCCTGGCTCACTTCACTTGCTCATTTAGCCGATGTTGATTTAGCTACGGTTACTGCCGAAAAATACACTGCAGTATGTAAGCAATGCAATGCATCACCCTGTGAGTGTAAAACAAAGCCGTGAATCATATGCAGGTGCTTGCTCGCTGTTTATCGGTGGCCATTCATTTAATCCGATTATTACCACTCTCATGCGTTCGCATGATTGGTCAGCGTTTAGGCTACTGCTTTGCTTCGATACCAACACGTGATGTCATACGCTGTCGCGAACACTTACAACGTGCATTCCCCGATAAATCTTCTGATTGGATCTTAAAAACAAGCGCTCGTTGTTTTGGTCACTTTGGTCGCACAGCATTCACCTTGCTACGACTGCTCAGTATCCCTAACAAACAGCTTTACAAATTAGTAAGTATTGAAGGTCTAGAGAATTTTTACGCGCATCGCCAAGCATATTTGCAAGGTGAAGGAACCATAATTGTTGGAGGACACTTTGGTAATTGGGAATTGCAAATGCGCTTCATGGGCTTAGCGGGAGACATGTATGCGGTAGGTCGTCGTATGGATAATGAATTACTTGACGACTTCATTATCAATAATTTGCGCACTAAAAATAATGATGGTAAAACTATTTACCAAGATCAGGGTCTTTTACCATGTATACGGGCCTTACGCCAAGCCGGCAGTGTATGCATGGTTCCAGATCAAGATTTGCCAAAGATTCCAGGTATATTCAGCACTTGGTTTAATATACCCGCCTATACACCAAGTGGGCCTGCAAAATTAGCACGTTCACAAAATGTTGCTATTCAACCTGTCTTTTTTTACGAAAAAGCTGGTCGTTTTGTATTCCACTGGGGACCTCGTAAAACATTTCAGCAAACTGATAATGAAGATAGCGACATTCAATTAATGACCAACTGGATAATGGCCTATCAGGAGCGTCTAGTTCAAGAAAACCCAGAACAATGGGTGTGGTGGCATCGTCGTTGGCGTACGCAACCACAATCAGATTAATTGCATTAAATACTGAATTTTACATCTGCAGTAACACTACTTAGCACATCTTTAATACTACTGTCGTGGTTTTGATTAATATATAGCTATGCAACTTTGCGCACATAGTCTTACTAAGCATATGCGCCTTTGTCCAATCACGTGTTTAAAAATGTCTTTGTATATTATACGAATATTTCCATTAGATTTTATTCGTCTCATTGGACAGAAAGTGGGCTTTCTATTTGCACATCTACCTCTGCGTGACGTCAAACGATGCCGTGAGCATCTAAAGCGCGCCTTCCCCAATGCCTCTAATGAATGGATTAACAAAACAACAATTAAATGTTTCGGACATTTTGGGAGATCAGCGCTAACTATTTTACGACTTCTTCATGTCGAAAATAAAGATATATTTAAATATATTAAAGTTGAAGGCCAGGAAAACTTAGATGCCCATCGTGAAGCCTATAAAAATAAAGAGGGCACATTATTAATCGGCGGTCATTTTGGTAATTATGAATTACAAATGCGATTTATGGGACTTGCGGGAGACATATACACAGTTGGCAAGCGCCTTCGCAATGAAAATCTTAACAATTTTGTTATGAACGATTTGCGATGTAAAAACAACGCAGCTACAGTTATCTATCAAGACCAAGGTTTAATCCCATGTTCCAAAGCGCTACGCAAAGGCGGTAGCGTCACGATGGTACCCGATCAAGATTTACCTAAATTTCCAGGGATTTTTAGCACGTGGTTTAATATCCCAGCCTACACACCAAGCGGCCCAGCACATTTAGCTCGCTTACGCGGTGTAGCAGTGCAACCGGTCTATTTCTACGAGCGTGATGGTTATTTTGTATTTCATTGGGGACCACGAAAACACTTTGAAAAAACCGCTGACGAAACAGCGGATATTCAACAAATTACTGATTGGTACATGGCCTACCAAGAACAACTCGTTCGTCAGTATCCAGAACAATGGGTGTGGTGGCACAAGCGCTGGCGCACGCAACCTGAGGATATAGCATCCGCCAACGACTGAGGACGTATGGCAAGAATTCGCAGCGACGGCAACCAACAAAACATCGACAGTGTCTTATGGGATTCCCCATTCATGCGCGCTTGTCGCGGCGAAAGTGTTCCCCACACACCGGTGTGGCTGATGCGCCAAGCTGGTCGTTACATGCAAGAATACCGTGATGTGCGCGCCAATCACACCTTTTTAAGTTTATGTAAAAATAAACATGATGCCTCTAAAGTAACCGTCGATGCCCAACGCATTATCGGCGCTGATGCGGCTATTATTTTTGCCGACATATTATTAATCCTCGAAGGCCTCGGCATGGAACTCACCTTTGGCAAAGGTGAAGGTCCAAAATTAAATCCATGCCTTACGGACCTTGCCTCGGTTCAAGCATTAAACAATCCACACGATGCTGCCGCTGCGTGTTCGTATGTGAACGATGCCATTAGCACCTGTCGTAATGAATTACCAGCTGATATTCCGTTAATCGGATTTTGCGGCGCACCATTTACCGTTGCCTCGTATGCCTGCGAAGGCGGCGGTTCGCGTCAATACGCTAAAACAAAAACCATGATGTATTGTCATACTGATGCCTGGCACGCACTCATGGACATAATCGTCACTGCCCTGCAAGATTATTTAATTGGCCAAGTCAAAGCAGGTGCGCAGTGCTTACAAATTTTCGATTCGTGGGTTGGTAATATTTCTGCAGAAGATTATGAAGCATATTTATTGCCACACATGATTAAACTAGTCGATGCCCTACCAAAAGGCATTCCGATTATCGTTTTTGGCACTCACACCCGCCACCTCTTACATTTATTTAAGCAAACCAACTGCGATGTTATTGGTATAGATGCTACTTGTGATTTAGTGCAAACCTGGGATGCACTTGGTGGTCCAGATGAAATCAGTGTCCAAGGTAATTTGGATCAAACATTATTATTGGCACCGAAAGAAATGCTGCTCGATAAAGCCAAACAATTATTAGACTCAGTCGAAAGTCGCCCAGGTCATATCTTTAACTTAGGCCATGGCATTATTAAAGAAACCAATCCACAACAGGTGATTGATCTCATCGCATTTATTCACGAGTACAGTAAGCGCTAACAATGGGCAAACGCGTCACAGTCATCGGCGGCGGTATTGGTGGCTTATCCTTAGCTTGGCATCTCAAAGAGCAGGGACATGAAGTTCATGTTTATGATGCAAATGAGCACTGGGGTGGCGTTACTGAGTCTAGCGAAGAACATGATTGTATTTTAGAACTTGGCCCTGACTCCATCATTCGCACCAAACCAGCGGCTATGCAATTAATTAAAGCACTGGGCATTGAAGATCAGGTGCAGGACACCGTTGAAGCAAACCGCCAGGCATTAATCGCCAAAGGCAAACGATTAATTCCCGTTCCCCCCGGTTTGTATTTAATGGCACCGGGAAAAATTTGGCCGTTTGTCACCTCACCGATCGTCAGTTGGTTTGGCAAAATTCGTATGTTGCTTGATATTGTTTTACCACGCAGCAAGAGCGATAAAGATGAAAGCTTAGCTGATTTTGTTCGCCGTCGCTTAGGCAAAGAAGCCTTAGAGCGCATCGCTCAGCCAATGGTCGGTGGCATTTACACCGCTGACCCTGAGCATTTAAGTTTGCGCGCCTGCATGCCGCAATTTATCGAAATGGAAAAAGAACATCGCAGTTTAATCAAAGCGATGATGAAACGCGGCAAGGCACAAAAAGCCGTTGCTACTAGCGGTCCTCGTTATGGTTTATTTATTTCGTTAAAAGGTGGTCTCCAGCAATTAGCCCATGCATTAATTAAAACCTTCGACCAAGATAAATTACATAGCGCCCATCGGGTAAGCGATATCAAAAAGAGTGAAAACACTTGGCAGTGCCATTTTGAAAATGGTGACATGGTTGAATCTGACATACTGTGTTTGTGCGGTCCTGCTCACGGCCATGCTCATTTACTGCAAAATGCCTGTGCAGAATTAAGCACTGCCCTCGACAGCATCCCCTACGCGGATGTCGCTACTATTAATATCGCTTTCCATAAAAAAGATGTGCCCAATTTACCTGCAGCATCAGGCTTTGTTGTACCTGCTGTTGAAAATCGTAATTTAATCGCCTGTACGTTTTCTTCGAATAAATATGCCGATCGCAGTCCCGACGACGTCTGTGTCTTACGTGCCTTTGTTGGCGGTGCCTTACAAGCACATCAACTGAATAAAAATGACGATGAATTAATTACTGCAGTTCGCGAAGACCTCAAAGACTTATGTAAGATAAGTGCTGAACCAATTTTTACAAAAATTACTCGCTACAGTAAAGCCATGGCCCAACCATCGATTGGACACCTAGGCCGTGTTGCTCAGATTCGTGAACTTGAAGCCCAGCAAGATGGCCTTTTTCTGATTGGCAATGGTTATGAGGGCGTCGGTATCCCTGATATAATTCAGCAAGGGATGGATGTGGCGAAGCGTAGCGCGTGATCTGTGCTACAAGGCAATGTTGGAGAAACTGTTGAATTAGCCTGGGCTTGATTATGCTGCCCACCTATGCCCCCTCCGGAAATGGAAGCTAAAGAAGAAGTAAAATATGCTTTTCGCAACCTTGGTCCCAAGGAAGAAAAGGAAGCTGATACTCAAGCCGAAGATTCAAAATTACCGCATCCACAATTCCAGCAGTCCGTCTATCAATCGCCAGTCGATTCTACCGAACATGAAATACCCTTAGAAGTTCGCGTCATTGCTGAAGAAGCGCGCATGGCGCGTCGTGGCAACAGCTTCAAATGGTACCTGATGCGCATCAAGCATTGTGTCGGCGCAGCCCTCGTCTTAGGCATCGCCAGTTACATGCTCGCTTATTATGCCACAAAAAATCCCGCTTATCCCTATATTGCCTGTGTCCTTGGTTCGATCACCGGCTTTGGTATTGGTTTTTTTCGCATCGATTATATTTGGGCAAAGATCATTCACACCATTCCACAAATTATCTGGGGTTGTGTGGCGCTGTATTTTGACATGCAA
>JANQLF010000265.1 GCA_028280785.1 Planctomycetota bacterium | reverse complement strand
AAACATCTCATTTATTTGAGCAATAGTGTGGACTGGGCTATAGAGCTGCCACCAATAGCCACGATAAGCCATCAATCCACCAACGGTGAAATTGCCATTGAGAATATAATAGGTACCGAGACCAATCATGGCAACGTTGCTAAAAAAACCGACAAACATGACTGAGCTGGAATAAACAGTTTGGGCGATGACAACATTGACATTTTCTTTGCGATAGGCTTCGCTTTCTTCTTCAAAACGTTTTTCTTCGTAATGATCACGGGCAAACGATTTAATCACGTGCATACCACTGATGTTCTCTTGTAGTTTGACTGTGAGGTCACCAAGGCGTTCGCGAATGCGTTTGTACAGTCCTTTCACCTGAGCGTTAAAGAAATAAATAATGAAACCGACGGCAAGAATGGGGATAAGCGTAATCAGACCTATGGTTACATGCAGCGAAACAATAATGCCGGCAACAAAGACAAAACTAAATAAGTTGGCGATAATATTGTCGACGCCATTGATAACGACATCGCGTAGTGCATCGATATCATTAATGGCTCGTGAAATAATGTCGCCTTGGCGCTGGTTGCGAAAATAATTAAGTGATTGGCCTTGAATTTTTCTGTAGACGGCATTGCGTAAATCAAAAATAAACTGCTGACCGACTTTCCCCAAGATATAGCTGCGAAAAGCACCAAGTAATTGGCCAAGGGCATGAACTCCAATCATCACTAAAATAGCAGGCAGCAATAAATCAGGTCGAGGTTCAGCAATGATCACATCAACCGCAAACTTCCACACTAATGGGTGAAAGAGCGTGCAGGGAATCGATAGGAGTAGGAGTACTCCGGCGAGAACGATAGACCACTTATAGGGGAGCAGGTAGGGAATCAGTCGACGTAATGGGCTCATAGCCGCCTCCAAAGCAAGGCGGGATAATGAGCCTCAGCACTTCATGTACAGCTGTGGGATCTTGGAATTTAAGGGTGGTGTTATTGGTTTGAGAGATTTTCTGCTTTAGCAAACTAGTATGTGTATTGGTCTTAGTATTAGTCCGTCACTCTGCGACTCTTAGTGCTCACATTCGAAATTAGAACCTAAGACCAAGACTAATCCTAAGACTGATACTAGTTTACCAATTCTAACTATTAGATTTTAATTTCTCTAAATACGCTTCGAAGGTATATTGAGGTTGATAATTAAGCTTTTCGCGGGCGCGCTTTATGCAGGGAACCCGCTGTATGCCGTTCCATTCAACGCCGTTATCTTTAAGTAATTTTGTTGCGCCTGGATAATACTTTTCAAGGACCGACCACGGATCGTTTTGGAGGCCTTCTACATCATCCTTGGTGAATGGATTGCCGGCAAGGATGTTAAATGCTTCAAAATGTTCTTCTGGTTCGTAGTCGACCGCTAATTCAGTTAAATGAGCAACGTCCTCACGACGGAGTCGATTATCTAAAAAATCGATGCTTGGCTCAGGGTTGCCAGTAAAGTTGCCAGGGCGTAGTGCGATTACATTGAGATCATGATGCTTCGCATAGTAACGACAGAGATTTTCCGCTAGGACTTTACTCATATTGTAATAATGATCGGCCACGTGTGCTGCGGGAAAATCTTCATCCATAAATCCAGGAGCATTTTCATAATAAGCAACCGAGCTGACGAAAATAACTTTTTTAACGTTGGCGAATTGTGCGGCGAGGAGAACGTTATGCGTGCCCGTGACATTAATTTTATAAAATAAATCATACGCGTCAGGACGGTCAGTGGTGCGTGGTTGTTGATAATGAATACCTGCTACATGAATAACAGTATCAATACGCCACATGGCATTGCGTAAGCTGTCCAAATCGGTGACTGACAATTGCATGCATGGACATTCGTAATCGAGTTGTGCAATGTCAGTAGCTAGGACGTTGTGCCCTGCTTTGATCAAATTTGGAATTAATATTTGGCAGTAGCGGCCACCAGCACCCGTTATGAGGATATTTTTTTTACTCATGAATGATCTCCTAGATAGCAAACTAGTATGCGTCTTAGTCTTGGTATTGGATCGTCGCCTTGCGACTCTTAGTGCTACTGTTCGAAAGTAGGAGTTAAGACCAAGACTAATCCTAAGACTGGAACTAGTTTGCCAATACTATTCAGAAGAATGTTTGAGCACAGACATGAAGGCAGCTTGAGGCACTTCAACAGACCCAACCATCTTCATACGTTTTTTGCCCTTCTTCTGCTTTTCTAACAATTTGCGCTTACGCGTTATATCACCACCGTAGCATTTGGCGGTAACGTCTTTGCGCACAGCACTTACGGTTTCACGGGCAATGACTTTATTGCCAATGGCAGCTTGCAGGGCGACCTCAAAGAGGTGTTTGGGAATTTCTTTTTTCAATGATTTGATGATGTTGCGGCCACGGTATTCAGCGACGCTGCGGTGGCAGATCATAGCTAAGGCATGGCAGGGTTCGTGGTGCACTAAAATATCCACGCGCACCAAATCGGCTTCCATATAACCACTGATGTCGTAATCCATGGTGCCGTAACCAGAGGTCACGGTTTTTAAGCGATCGAATAAATCATAAATAACTTCTGATAACGGCATTTTATAGGACAAAATACAACGGTCTTTGCCGAGATATTCTTGGCGCGTGTAATGAGCGCGACGATCGGTGGCGAGTTGCATAACCGCACCGACTTTATCAGCAGGCACCATGAAATTAATATCAACCACTGGCTCTTCGATAGTGTCGTAGCCTTCTTTGGGTAATTCGGCCGGCGTATGAATATCGATAGAAGTGCCGTCGTGTTTGTGCACGCGGTAGGTTACCGTTGGCGCAGTTTGTACGACATCTAAATCAAATTCGCGTTCTAGACGTTCTTGGCAAATTTCCATGTGCAGCATGCCAAGAAAGCCACAGCGGAAACCTTGACCGAGTGCGCCGCCGCTTTCCGGTTCAAAGGTAAAACTGGCATCATTAATTTGTAATTTTTCTACGGCTTCGCGTAATTGGTCGTAGGTTGTTTCACCGGATGGGTATAATCCACAGTGAACCATTGGCATCGCTTCACGGAACCCAGATAAGCTTTCGGCGCGTTGCTTATCCAAGGTAATCGTGTCGCCAACTTTCACATCGGTGAGCGCTTTAATCGCGGCAGTAAAGTAACCAACTTCACCAGCACTAAGACCGGCTTTTTCTGCAGTCATTTTTGGAAGTAAGCGACCAACTTCAGTTACTTCATAAGTGCCTTGTGATTTAATCAGATGAATTTTATCACCGCGTTTAATTGAGCCATTAATCACACGGAAATATACAATGATGCCACGATATTCATCAAAGACGGCGTCAAAAATTAACGCTTGTAAGGTGTCCTCGGGAGAACCTTCTGGTGCGGGCATGCGATCAACAATGGCACCTAAAATATCAGGAACACCGATGCCAGCTTTGGCGCTTGCTGGAATACAATCGGCGGCGTCGAGACCAAGGCTTTCTTCAACTTCCTCGGCCACCTTGTCAGGGTCAGCAGCGGGCAGGTCGATTTTATTTAATATCGGAACGATTTCGAGATCTTGATCTAAGGCCAGCATGAAGTTTGCCATGGTTTGTGCTTCAACACCTTGGGCCGCATCAACCAGGAGCAGGGCGCCTTCGCAGGCTTGGAGCGAGCGAGTTACTTCATAGCTAAAGTCGACGTGACCTGGGGTGTCGATCAGATTGAGCTGATAGGTCTTGCCATCGCTATGCTTGTAGTTCAGACAGACGGCCCGGGCCTTGATGGTAATGCCACGTTCTCGCTCGAGTTCCATATCATCGAGGAGCTGATCCTGCATTTCGCGCTCACTCACCGTACCCGTGGCTTGAAGCAGGCGGTCAGCCAGGGTGCTCTTGCCATGGTCAATGTGGGCAATGATGCAAAAGTTCCGAATCAGTTCGAGCGGATAAGGCATGAGGCGGGGAGTGTAGATCGGAACTGCACGCAGCAATAGCAATTACGCGGCTGATTACCACTGTACTAGTCGAAAACCCAATAAAAAACCCCGGCCACTGGAGCCGGGGTTTGAAAAAATGTGCAGTCTCAGATCTTACATCTTGAGCGATCGGAGGTAGCGATGCATAACATCTAGCTCCGCTGCACGGACAGTCGCGCGCATAGGTCCAGCGCCCACTTTGGTCACAGATTTCGCTGGTTCGCCGACTTCCAAAAATTCAGCTTCATGTTCACTCCCAGGTTTAAATACCCAAATGCGTCCTTCGCGTACGTAAGTATTAAAACCGTCTTTCATAGCGGCCCATTTTAAAACAGTGGCTTTGTCATCACTGCGGATGGAAATATTCATCGGGCCTTTACCAACCAATGTTACATTTTTAGCAATGTCACCAGCTTCCATGATTTGTTTGTAGCTGTCACTGCCTTTTTCAAGAATCCATAAACGATCTTCTTTTATTTCAGTCCAGAAACCTTTTTTTGCAGCAAGGTATTTTATAAACGTGTGTTTGCTGTCAGTGCGTACGGTGATGCGCATTGGACCTTTGCCTACAAAGGTTGAGTTTTTTGCAGGTTCACCAAAGCTTTTTAATTGCGCTAATGATTCGCTGTCTTCTTCAAGAATCCATAAACGATTATCAATAATTTCAGTAAAGAATCCTTCTTTCGCCGCAAGATAGCCAATGATGGTTTCTTTCGTGTCTGAGCGAATGGTCATGCCGCCAGGTCCACCGCCAACGATGGTTGAGAATTTAGCTGGCTCACCGACATCTTTAAACTGGCTCAGCGCTTCGCTGTCATTTTTAAAGACCCACAAGCGGCCTTCTGATTCTTCTACATAAAAACCAGGTTTTGCATAAGTACTCTGTTGGTTGTTTTCTTCACCAAAAAGAGCACCACTGGCATGGTCACCACGACCTGAACATGAATAAAAGGCTGCAACAATCAGACAGGTGCATAAGAGTTTGTAAAAGGTAAGGGGTTTAGACATTCAGTTTTCTCCAGGCCAGGCAGCATAAGTAGCTGTGTTAATCCTTAACAAAAACTTTGTTAAATTTTGATGAGATTCTGACTGCTTGTAACCGAGATCAGACGTCAAATGCACCTATGTTAATGATGTGCTTAACTAAGTCTTGATGCTGAAAGAATGAACAGGTAATACGCTGCCCATCCCGGTGGACATGGTAGAGTCGACCGCCGCTACCACAGAGCGCCCAGTGAATGCGAATGAAACTAGTAGACTCTGCAAAGACAACTATGTCACCAGCATTGGCTTGTCTGTCTCCACTAATCGAAAGTTGTTGTTCGGCACTGAGGAATTTAAGGCTGCGCGTGAAATAGTGGTCATTGATGTGTTGAGTGGGAATGCTGCGGAATTTATAGGACTGTTTGACTAAGAGTTTCAGTTTAGGCGTGCTATTTGCCTGTACCTGCTGTATTAATACTCGAAGAAATACGAGCGGATGAATTGATGGAAAAGCGCTGAAGAATCCACGCTGTGGTTGTTGTAGCCATGAGAGTCCGGCTTGGTCGACGTGCAGTCCGACATTGTTGGAGCTTCCTTGATTAATAATTGCTTGTGTCTCAAGTCCCTGTCGAGGATGGAATATTTTAGATAGCATCTCATTTCCTGTTTATGGAACGAGAGCATAGGAAGCAAAATTATTAAAAGAAATGTTTATTCTACGAATAAGGAACGAGCATTTAAAGGATAGATGAATTGCTTGTTAATCTTAAGATAATTCGTCCAAGGCCTCAAGCATTTCGAGTGGATTAGCAAATCGATCGTCGGGTTCTTTGGCTAAGCATTTTTGAATGAAGTCATTAAAAGTGCTTGGCAGATCTGGTACGAGTTCACAGATATTGGGGACCTCATCTTGAACGATCATACGGAATAAAGCCCAGACGTCATTCGCTTTGAATGGATTTTCACCACATAAGATAGTGTAGAAGGTTACGCCAAGCGCATAAATATCTGTGCGAATATCAATGGTATCCAAGCCTTTGACTTGTTCAGGCGACATGTAGGCAGGTGTGCCGACGCTGGTGCCCGCTTGGGTCATTTGTGTGTTATTCGCTGAGCTACGCGCAAGCCCAAGGTCAGCCAACTTAGCAATGCCATCTTCAGACATAAAAATATTTGCAGGTTTAATGTCGCGATGAATTAATCCAGCTTTATGAATGGCGGCGAGACCGCGAGTGCAATCAGTGATAATACGCAGGGCTTTTTTCAGCGGTAATTTACCGCCATTTTTCTTGCGCATTTCAGATACATCACCACCAGTTACTAATTCAAGGGCCATATATAAAACACCCTTATCATTACCAACATCGAAGCAGGTAATAACGTTAGGATGATTAACCTTACCTGCGGCTCGTGCTTCGCGAATAAAGCGTGTAGAGAAGGTGTCGTCACGACAGAGTTCCGGCGGTAAAATTTTTAAAGCGACTTCGCGTTGCATCGACATTTGCACAGCTTTATGCACATTGCCCATACCGCCTTTGCCAAGGAAGCTGACAATTTTGTAACCTGCGACTTGGTCACCAATTTCAGGATCAGTCTTAGCCCGTCTAAACGATTCAGTTTCTTTACTGCGAATTGGTTTATTGGGATGTGGTTCTTCGAGGAGTGAACCTTGAGAAAAATCTACATCCATGGTTTTATCTATGTCAGTGGCGACCGTCGATGGTAATTCGAGTGTAGGGTCACTTTCTTCCATCTGTGAATGAATTTCAAAATCGGTTGCGATAGTGGCATCGGGATCATATGTTTCGCCGGGTAAATTGAAATCGGTGGCGATAGTTGCATCAGGGTCATGAATTTCAGCGGCGGGTAATTGTTCATTGGCTTGGCTTGGTATAGTCGCCTCGTTTTTATTGTGAACCTCGAAACGTTCGGTTGATTTAATAATCGCTTCGGTTTGTGGTTTTTGGCTCTCATCTTCTAAAGCTTTTTGCAAGACATCAGCTTTAAGCATTTCATTTAAATCTTTTTCTTCGTAATCGACTAAAGATCGCGCCATCATGGTGATGGTTTCTCGAGAAATTTTTCCGTCTTGGATGACGGCCCGTTCTTCAAGTTGAGCATTAAATGGATTCAACCAGACACCTTGAGCAGAAAATAATTTCCAGCGTGGATCTAAATCCAGATTTTCTTGAATGTGCATCCACCAACGCTTCATGCGCACTTCTTTGGGATGACGTAATTTGTGTTCTTTCCATGGTTGGTTTTGCATGAGCCAATCGAGCGCGGTATCGACATAACCAAAGGGGCAATCAACACAGGTCAGGGTATGCGGGTCAATCCACTTTAATCCATCAACGGTGAGAACCGTGAAAGCTGGATGTTCTTCGAGTAACTCACGGATTTTTAGCGGATCAGGACCTTCAGGTTTGTCCTGTTTTTCATTCCCTTTAAAAAACTTATCGAGTCCGAACATAGAGGCTAATTTTCCGTAGCAAAAAGCATAGGTCTCTACTGAGACGTGGCCATTGCAAACTAGCTAGACACCGGGCGGAGTGTTTGACCCTAAGACTAGTCATATCACAGAGATAGAAGACGCAGAATGGGGAATGTGGTGTGGCTGTCTATAAAAGCGACAAGTCTAGCACCGAAACGGGCTTAGCCCCAGTATGCGCCTTCAAAGGCACGAATCTTATCGGCGTAGTTAAGGGTCGTGTTGATAGCGTCGCTGCCCTCAATCAGATCTTGGCGTATGGCCTCGGGGATATCAAACGAATGCGTACCTTGGTGGTCTTCCATTTCTTTATTAGCGAGATCAACGTGAATTTCACAATACTCGGGATTTTCGGCAACCTTAAGCAGGTGATCGCGTAATGCGTGATCAACGCAAATAGCAGCCAAGCCATTGCGACGACAATTATCATAAAAAATGCCAGCAAAGCTGGTGCCGATTAAGACGCGAATACCTAATTGATAGAGTCCCCACACCGCGTGCTCGCGTGACGAGCCACAACCAAAATTATCACCAACAATTAAAATCTTAGACTGGTCCCAGGGATGTTTATTTAAGATAAAATCGTTTTGCTTAGTACCGTCCTCGTGAAAGCGTAAATCAGCGAGGGCGCCATCGGCTAAACCTTCACGCGTAATAGTGCGTAAAAAACGTTTGGGCATTATCACATCAGTATCAATGTTGTGATTAGGAATAGGAGCGGCGACGCCTTTAATCGTTGTTAATGGCTCAGGCATTTTGTGCCTCCCGCACATCACTAATGCAACCGTTAATCGCTGCATAAGCAACCATGGCAGGACTCGCTAAATGCGTGCGCGCACCGCGACCTTGACGCCCTTCGAAATTGCGGTTGGTCGAAGAAATAATCCGCGTTCCGCTATCGGCAACGTCGTCATTCATGGCCAGACACATTGAACAACCAGAATCACTGCGCCATTCAAAGCCAGCATTAATGAAAATGTCAGCTAATCCTTCTTCTTCGGCCTGTTGTTTTACTTGGCGCGAGCCGGCGACAATAATAGCGCGAACATTACTGTGCACTTTTTTATGTTTAACAATTGCGGCGGCAGCGCGCAGATCTTCGATGCGTGAATTGGTGCACGATCCAATAAAAGCCATGTCGATTGCGAGATCTTTAATCGCTGTGCCGGCTTTTAAATCCATGTAGTGTAAGGCGCGCTCGGCGTCGCCACGTTTATTCTCAGCCAATGATTCAGGTAGGGGGATTTGTTCATCAATAGCGATGCTTTGATCAGGGCTGGTGCCCCAGGTGATTAATGGAGGAATGTCTTTTATGTTAATGCTGACTTCTTTAGCAAAAACAGCATCAGCGTCGCTTTGTAAATCAAATAATTCGTCGCGTAAGGAATTTATTTTTTCTTGGTAGGGACCAAGAGGACGGTTCGAAATATATTCGAGGACTTTTTCATCGGGCGCGATTATTGCCGCACGTGCACCCATTTCGACAGCCATATTACAAACGGTCATGCGTCCAGCGATATCGAGTGCAGAAATTGCTTCACCACAGAATTCAACTGCATACCCACTCGCACCATCAGCGCCGATTTTCTGTACCGCTGCCATGATAATGTCTTTGGCAGTGATGCCCGCATTTAAATCGCCATCAACCGTAACACGCATTGGTTTTAATGGGCGGTACACCAAGGTTTGTGTAGCGAGGACATGTTCGACCTCAGAGGTACCAATGCCAAATCCAAGCGCGCCAAATGCACCATAGGTGGTGGTATGACTATCGCCGCAGGCAATGACTTGTCCGGGCACTGCTAAACCTTGTTCGGGAACAACAACGTGTTCGATACCTTGGCGATCATCGTTGTGATCGAAATAACGAATCTCATGCCGCTGACAATTGGCAATAAAATTAGTTATTAATAATTCAGCGGCCTCATCGCCATCGCCATGTCCGGCGCGTCTGGTTGAATTAACGTGATCAACAACACCGAGATGCGCACTTGGTCGCCAAACGTTTCGTTCAGCTGCATGCAAACCAGAAAATGCCTGAGGGCTGGTATATTCATTCATGATGTGAAAAGAAATATACAGCAGTACTTCATCATCACCGAGATCGGTAACCGTATGTTTTTTGACTAATTTTTCGTAAAGACTGGGCATGTGTCCGAGGTGTTTCTGAAATAAAGATACCATTAAAAAACCCGGCTGTCCAGCCGGGCTTTTTAATACATGTATTGCGTTTTGTGCTTAGGCGATAGCGGCAACCATTGGTTGATTGCGCTCCGTTAAAGCACGGCGGTATTCGTGTGGGAATACCTTAACAAAACGATCGAGTGATGCTTCCCAGTTATCGAGAATTTCTTTGGCACGTGTAGAACCCGTTAATTCTTGATGTTTTTCAACGTAGTGCTTCAGGGTCGCGATGTCGTCAGGATTTTCTAATTTCTCGAGTGCAACCATGCCTTGGTTACAACGACGTAAGAAATTGTGGTCTTCGTCATAAACAAAGGCAAAGCCACCAGACATACCAGCAGCAAAGTTACGACCGGTACGACCAAGAACGATAGCAAGGCCACCAGTCATGTATTCACAACCGTGATCACCAACACCGTCAATTACCGCAGTAACGCCAGAATTACGTACGCAGAAACGTTCACCGGAACGACCAGCGAAATACGCTTCACCACCCGTTGCACCGTATAAACAGGTGTTGCCAATAATCATATTAGCTACCCAGTTATACGTGGCTTTTTCGTCTGGGCGAATAACGATGCGACCGCCTGACATGCCTTTGCCGACATAGTCGTTGCCTTCACCGAATAAATTCAAGTGAATACCATCAGCGAGGAAAGTGCCGAAGCTTTGACCTGCAATACCAGTTAAATTAACCGTAATGGTGCCAGCTGGTAATCCATCAGCGCCGTGACGTTTGGCAACTTCACCAGAGAGCATGGTGCCCGTGGTGCGGTTGTAGTTATAGATAGGCGTATCGATAACGACGTTTTCTTTATTTTCTAAAGCAGGCATTGCTTGCTTAATTAATTCGCGATCAAGGACCTTATCTAAATTATGATCTTGGCCGCTGATATTGTGAATAGCGATGTCATCAGAAACATTTGGCTTAGCTAGGAGCTTGCTGTAATCCAAGCCTTTCGACTTCCAATGTTTTATGGCTTCATTCATTTCCAACAATTCGCTGTGACCAATGATGTCGTCTAATTTACGGACACCGAGTTCAGCCATAATTTCGCGTGTTTCTTCAGCAAGGAATTTGAAGAAATTAATCACGTATTCAGGTTTGCCGTGGAATTTACCGCGCAGAATTTCTTTTTGCGTTGCAATACCAACCGGGCAGGTATCGAGGTGACACTTGCGCATCATGATACAACCCATGGTCATCAACGCGACGGTAGCAAAACCAAATTCTTCAGCACCAAGCATAGCAGCGATAATAACATCGCGACCAGTGCGTAACTGACCATCGGTTTGAACGCGAATACGTCCGCGTAAATCATTTAGTACTAATGTTTGTTGGGTTTCAGCGAGGCCGATTTCCCAAGGAATACCAGCGTGCTTAATTGATGAAATTGGTGATGCACCAGTTCCACCGTCAGCACCAGCAATGATTACCACTTCAGCGTGACCTTTAGACACACCAGCAGCAACGGTACCAACACCAGAAAGTGCAACTAATTTAACCGCAACATCAGCATCAGGATTACAATTTTTCAAATCGTAAATTAACTGTGCCAGGTCTTCGATTGAATAAATATCATGGTGAGGTGGTGGACTAATTAATGTTACACCAGGAACCGAGCGGCGTAGCCATCCGATGTAATCAGTGACTTTGTGTCCTGGCAATTGTCCACCTTCACCAGGCTTGGCGCCTTGGGCGATTTTAATTTGTAATTCATCAGCGTTGACCAAGTAATGCGGGGTCACGCCAAAACGACCAGAGGCAACCTGTTTGATTTTCGAACGACGATTGTCTTCGAAACGTGCTGGGTCTTCGCCACCTTCACCAGTATTTGATTTACCACCAATTTCGTTCATGGCGATGGCAAGGGTTTGATGTGCCTCAGGGCTAATAGAACCAAGACTCATCGCACCGGTACAGAAGCGTTTAGTTATTGCTTCAACTGGCTCAACTTCATCGAGTGGAATCGGTGTTGCATCTTTGAATTTAAATAAACCGCGCAGGGTGCACAGTGCTTTGCTTTGGTTGTTAATTAAACCAGTGTATTTTTTGAAGGTGTCGTAGTTGCCACCGAAACAGGCGTGTTGTAAAACCGCAATGGTTTCTGGATTCATCAAATGTTTTTCGCCATCACGACGCCAGTGCAATTCACCGCCGCGATCGAGATCGCGGTTTTTATCTGGTAAATCAGCGTAAGCGGTTTCATGACGATTAATTGATTCCTGAGCGATTTCAGCAATACCGGCGCCACCAATTTTGCTATTGGTTCCGGTAAAGTATTTTTCAACCACTTCGTCATTCAGGCCGACGATTTCAAAAATTTGTGCGCCAGCATACGATTGCAGGGTGCTGATACCCATTTTCGAGAATATTTTTAGCAGGCCTTTTTTAATCGCTTTGATGTAGTTTTGTTTGTAGACTTCAACGGCATCACCGTCTTCTTCGGTGTGAGTGTTGCCATCAAGTGGTGGCAACATGTTATTCACCACCATGTCTTCGATGGTTTCATAAGCGAGGTAAGGATTAATCGCTGTAGCACCAAAGCCAAGTAATACCGCAAAGTGATGCACTTCACGTGCACTACCAGTTTCGAGAATTAATGAACATTGGCTGCGTTGACCAACGCGAATTAAATGTTGGTGAACAGCAGAGCTAGCTAACAGAATTGGCAATGGTGCTTTTTCACCATTCATGCCACGGTCGCTGAGTACAATAATACTCGCACCGTCTTTAACTGCTTGCTCAGCTTCCGCGCAGATAGTTTCAACATGTTTTTCAAAGGCAGCGGCGCCACCTGCAAAATCATAAAGGGTTGAAACGGTAGCTGCTTTAAAGCCATCTAAATTAGCATGCTTTAATTGTTGGAATTGTGAGTTGCGCAAAATTGGATGTTCGAGTTCCAATAGGCGACAGTTACTTGGTTTTGGTTGTAAAATATTTTTCGCTGCACCAACAAACTGAGTCAGGCTCATTACCAATTCTTCACGCAGTGGATCGATTGGTGGGTTGGTGACCTGAGCGAATAATTGTTTGAAGTACCAAAATAAGCTGCGGTTTTTATTTGATAAAACCGCAAGTGCAGCGTCGTTACCCATAGAGCCAACAGCTTCTTGGCCATTGAGGCACATCGGTGCCATGAGCATGCGCATTTCCTCTAAGGTAAAGCCGTGACTTACTTGTTGCTTGCGTAAGTTAGCTTTTTTGGTGCGTTCAGGCGCAGGCGCATCTAATTCATCAAGGGTGATTAAATTATCATTAATCCACTTGCTGTAGTCATGCTCTTTGGCGAGCATTTCTTTAATTGGCACGTCTTCGTACAGTTCGCCTTTTTCAAGGTCGATTAATAATTGGCGACCAGGACCAACGCGGCCTTTGCGTACAATTTTTTCAGGTGGAATATGTAATACACCAGCCTCAGAAGCGTAAACGACTTCGTCGTCAGTGGTGTGCCACCAACGTGCAGGGCGTAAGCCGTTACGGTCGAGTGCGGCTAAAATTTGTGTGCCGTTACAAGCAACTAAGTTTGCTGGTCCGTCCCATGGTTCCATCATGGTCGCGTGGTAACGGAAAAAGTTTGCTTGTTCTTTTGGAATATGTGTTTTGGTAGCGTAGACTTCTGGACACATCATCGCCATAACGTGGTGCAATGGACGACCAGTTAAGGCTAAAAATTCAAATGCATTATCGAAGCACGCGGTGTCACTGGCGCCTTCAATAATAACTGGTTTTAAATCTTCAACGAGGTCACCAAGATCAGGATGCGCTAAAATCGCTTCGCGTGCACGCATGCGATTAATGTTTCCGCGCAGAGTGTTAATTTCACCATTATGGGCACAGAAACGGAATGGCTGTGCTAAATCCCAAGTTGGGAATGTGTTGGTTGAATAACGTTGGTGCACAAAGGCGATGGCTGAAACCACGCGTTCGTCGGATAATTCAGGGAAATACGTCGGTAATTGTTCTGACAACAACATACCTTTGTAAAGAACAACCTTAGAATTTAAGGAGTTCACGTAATAATATTCGCCTTTATTTAAATTATTATCACGAACATTGTTTTCAGAGCGTTTACGTGCGACGTATAATTTGAGATCGAATAAACGACGATCCACATTACCGCGTGCGACAAATATTTGACGAGTAACTGGTTCAACTGCTTTAGCATCACGACCAATGTTACTGTTATCAGTTGGAACATCACGCCAGCCAATAACTTTTAAATCTAATTCTTCGATAGCACTATTTAAAGCAGCTTCACAATCTTGACGGGCTGCGTCATCTTTTGGTAAAAACACCAAGCCGGTCGCGTAGTCACCGCTAGCTGGTAATTCAAAATCAACGATGGCACGATAATAGGCATCAGGTGTTTGAATCATCAAGCCGGCACCATCACCATCTAAGGGGTCGGCACCAACCGCACCGCGGTGGGTTAAGTTGCAGAGAATATCAACGCCACGCAGAACAATGTCGTGGCTCTTCTTGCCTTTAATGTTGACCAAGAAGCCAACGCCACAGGCGTCGTGCTCATTGGCCGGGTCGTAAAGGCCTTGTGCTTCGGGCATACCGATCGGCGTTTGGTTTCCGAGGTAGATGCTCATATATACTCCAACGAAGTATGCAGATGTCTTAAACGGTGTGGCAATCCAACATTGAAGCCATTATTGCCACTGGACTTAACACTGTGCCCTCAGGATGGGATTTGGTGACCTGACGGCGGCCCGGGATACTATGAAATTACCATCGTGTGCAATGCTCTTTGCTCAGCTGCTCTTTATACAAACACCTGATGCATCGATGTTCCAGACAATGGATGTTTAGATGCGGGTTAAGGCAACCGCGGCGATATGTCCACCAAAACCGAGGCTGATTTTCCACAAACGCTTGGCTTGGGTATGCAACGCAAGGGCTAGTTCGACGCTTCCGCTGGCGCCAAGGCAGTGGCCAATGTAGGGCTTGCAATGCAGTAG
>JANQLF010000150.1 GCA_028280785.1 Planctomycetota bacterium | reverse complement strand
TGATACCGAATCGTACATTCATCGCATCGGACGTACAGGACGCGCCGGTAAATCTGGACGCGCCATCCTCTTTGTTTCACCGCGTGAAAAGCGCATGCTCTTTAATATAGAAAAAGCTAGTGGAAAGAAAATTCCACTGCTAAAAATGCCGAGCACCACCGACATCAACAATAAACGCGTTCAGGATTTCAAAAATAAAATAACTGATGCGCTTGAAGCCGAACAACTTGGTTTCTTTCAAAAATTAGTCGAAGAATATCAAGCTGAACATAATATTTCCGGTTTAGAAATTGCTGCTGCCCTCGCCAAAATGGCCCAGGGTGACAACGAGCTTCTCCTTCAAGAAATTAAAACGCGCCGCAAAGATCGTGAATTTGAAGAGGACCGTGGCGGTCGCAAAGGAAAGCGTGAGCGCCGCGAACGCGGTGAGCGTGGCGACAAAAGAGAACGCAAGGATCGCGATAAATCAGCACCGCCAGATGATGGCTTTGAACGCTACCGCATTGAAGTTGGCTTCGATGACAACGTTAAACCAGGTAACATCGTTGGCGCGATTGCCAACGAAGCAGATTTAGACAGTCAATATATTGGTCGGATTAACATTTTTGATGATTATAGCACGGTGGATTTACCAGCCGGGATGCCCAAAGACGTCTTTATCGCCTTAAAAAATGTTTGGGTTGCTAATAAAAAATTAGACATCAAGCGCGATGGTGCTGGTGGACCAAAGCGCAAAGGTAAAAGCAAAGACAAAAAACCTAAGTCTGGCAAGAAAAAACGCGATCGCGATAAAGGCAAACCAAAACGTAAAAGTAAGCCTGGCGCTAAAAAACCAAAAAAAGGCCACCGAGGCCAAGGCTAATTAAAACCATACAACCGGACTTAGCGAGCTTCGGATCTAACTCGCCAGCTTGAACCATCAGCGATTGCAGTTCTTCCACCTTCTCCTTGGCATCTTTGAGGCCAAGATTATCTTTTTCCCGTAGTAATTTTATAGCTTCTATTTTACGGCCCTGCTTGATTAAATCTTTGAGATACTGTTCGTCAGTCGGCATGAGCTAATTCCATTTTATCAATCTGCTGCTGTAATTGCAGGCCTTCTTCGCACCACTCGCTCAGTAAATCATTAATCCATACGCCAAAGAAACGCGCTATATCCATACCCCAAAGCATGTTACCTAAGGGTTTCACATGCATGGCATCACGCATCAATGGCTTATACACTTCAGGTGCCTGCAATCGTAGCAGCTCCCAACGCTTTAAATTGTCATGCAACAAAGTATTTTCTTCTTCTGCGACTTCACGAATAATTTGCATGTAATCATGAAATTGTTTAAAATACAATGGATCCATTTCTTCTTCGACGATACTGTAATAGGTCTGAAGAATACACAGTGCGCCGAGTCCCTGAATGCGCTGCACCAACTCGGTTAATTGTTTGCGAAATAAATCTGGATCGATTTGGCGTTCTGGATTAGAATCATTCCCACCGACCGTTAATAAAACAATGTGCGGTTTATAAACTTCGACGGCTGAATCAAAACGCGCTAATAATTGCGATGTCGTTTCACCACTGATACCTACATTAATACTATGGTGCTTGCTACCGAATTGACGTTTCAATCCTAAATCAAGCCAATCAAACCAATGATATTTTCCTTCAGAATGTGCACCGCGTTCCGTATTCGAAGAACCCAATGCAACGATACGTGATGGTGTTTGCTTCGCTAAAGTTTGTTCAATTAATTCAGCGCTCATGCCCGACTCCTAGGTGCTTCTGTATTGCACCGGTGTCACACCATAATGACGTTTAAACGCAGTGCAAAACCAAGCTGTACTGCGAAAGCCACACAATTGTGCTATCTTTGCAATAGTGTCATCATTAAAGCGCAGTAAGTCAGCAGCACGTTGCAAACGGCGACGAGCTAAATACGCATGTGGTGATTCTGCGAAGGCTTCTTGAAAACAACGCGTAAAATGGCTGCGCGTCATACCAATGGCCTCGGCCATACGCTTCACATCCAAATCCACATCATCCATATGTGCATCAATCCACCGGCGTGCCTCAATAAAACGCGGTACTTGTTTTTCACTTTGCGCAGCAACACGCAATTCAGCGAAAAAGCGTATTGCATGAGCAGCTAATTCAGCCGGCGTCACATTGCGACCTGCTGATTGATGCTCGAAGCATTCAAATAATCCAGAAAATGCATTACTGTGCGCCGGTACCGAAAAAACGTGACCTTGCTCAGTAATATGTTCTTTTGCTAACTGTACCGCTAATTTACCCGAGAGATTAAACCAAAACCATTCCATATACTTATCATGAGCTAAACCATATTCTGTCGCCGATGGCTTCATGCAGATAAACCCCTGATTGGGTCGAATTAAATATTGTTGTTTGGTATCTTTAAACCAACCTTCACCATCAATAACATAATGCACCAGCACGTCTGGTTCACCATCAGCACCATAGCGATGACGATTATCGTTATGTGTTTTACGTTCACTCCCTGCACGAGCTTGGTGGCCAGCGCCACTGAGAATACAGCGCTCGGTCACCGGATCACTAGGTGGGGCAACGGCCAAGGGCATATGCAGTGGATAGCGTTCACGGTTGAATAGCACATGAGTGTAATCCATAGGACAAAAATCATATATAGATATGGAATTTTGTCGAGTATACTCACAGGAATA
Source organism: Planctomycetota bacterium (assembly GCA_028280785.1). Lineage (GTDB taxonomy): Bacteria > Planctomycetota > UBA11346 > UBA11346 > UBA11346 > JANQLF01. The sequence goes on along the minus strand of JANQLF010000150.1, from coordinate 8,403 downwards.
GCACACTAGTGAAGGAAGACCATGGAACGCCCGAATATACTTATCGTTATGACCGATCACCAACGCCACGACACAGTTCTCAGCGAAGGACCAGTCATTGCTCCCAATTTCTATAAATTTGCCGAGGAAGGTGTTCTATTTGAGCGTGCTTATTGCCCCTCTCCACATTGCTGTCCTTCGCGCGCAACCTTTTTCAGTGGTTTGTATCCGTCGCAACACGGCGTGTGGAATAATATCTGTAATGGTCAGCGCTTATCTGATGGTATTCACTCTCATATTAAATTATTTTCAACAGATTTAAAAGAAGCTGGTTATCAACTTGCCTACACCGGTAAGTGGCATGTTGATACAAAAACCGAACCACAAGATCATGATTGGAAACAATTAGACATTAGTGGCGGTGCAAAAGCCAAGATGGGATTACATTGGCCTGATTTCCGCGCAGCAGGAAAAAAACAAGAAGTCGATCGCGAGTACGCATGGATTACACGGCCTGGTTATGCTGATCGAAAGATATTCGGTTCTTATCCAGATGAAGAAATTAAACATAACGGTGACTTAAGATCTTTAGCTAACGGCATGCAAGCCATCTATGACTTTAAAAATCAAGATGACCCCTGGTGCTTGTATGTTGGTTGGAATGGGCCACATGACCCCTACACCGTACCACAAGAATACATCGACATGTATGATCTTGATGACATCGAATTATCGCCGAGCTATAATGATATGATGCGTGATAAGCCCAACCTGTATCAGCGATTGCGCGATCAAATATTTGGCCAATTAAGTCCCGAAGAAGTCCGTGATGCGCGCCGACATTTTTATGCCTTCTGCACCTGGCTGGATGATTTATTCGGTCAATTATTACAAAAACTCGAAGACACCGGGCAGGCCGATAATACCTTGGTCCTTCTATGCAGCGATCATGGTGATTACAACGGCGATCATGGTTTATTTGCCAAAGGCATCCCAGCCTTTGATGGCGCTTATCATATTCCATTCGTCACGCGTTGGCCAAAAGGCATTAATAATCCAGGTCGACGTGAAAATGGATTTGTTTCTTTAGCTGATGCTGCACCAACGTTTTTAGATATCGCTGGCATCGAATTTCCCGAAGATCGTTTTATCGGTAAAAGTTTAAAACCATTTTTTGATAATGGTAAACCAGATTATTGGCGTGATTGCATGTGGCACCAATGTGACGGCACTGAAATGTATGTAACGCAACGCACTATTCGCACTGATCGCTGGCGTTTTACTTATAATCCGTTCGATCGCGATGAACTTTATGACATCGTCGCTGATCCACACGAATGTAATAATTTAGGGAGTAATCCCCATTACCAAGACGTGTGCCAGGCGATGATGAAAAAGTACTGGGAATTTGCTGAGCAAATTGACGACCAAGCCACCAATGGTTACATCACCATTGGCGTCGCCCCTGTTGGCCCATACGCGATCAACGATTAATTAATCTCGTATTTGTTGCTGCCATGTACGTGGCGAAACACCAAAGATATCGTTAAAAGCACGGGTCATATGTCGCCGCGATGGGAACCCACTACGCTCAGCAGCTTCAGTGACGCTGCTACCACTGCGTAAAAAAGCCTGGGCTAAATAACAACGGCGTTGCATCATATCGAGATGTGGGCTTATGCCGTAGCACTCTTTATACACGGCAAAGGCACGCGAGCGGCTGAGGCCACTCGCCGCAATTATTGGGTCAATGCTAATTGGTTTATGGCAATGCTTACGCATGTACTCATACATTTTTCCTGCCGCCGCTGCACCGTGTTGGGGTTCGAAATGTTGATCACCCATTAAATGCTGCAAATAATCTTGCATCAATAGCCGTCGCTGTTTTGCTGATCGTGTTTCCAAAATTTGCTGCATTAACTTCAGATAGGGCTTTTGTGATACCAGCGCATGATAAGTCGTTTCACCGCGTAAATTAATATCCGAATAATCCTTACGAAAACCTTGACCAAAAGAAATGTGCTTATGTCGCGACGCAATGTGTTGGTGAACACAACCAGGAGCAATGACCACCACATCACCCGTTTCTAAATCAATAAAATCCTTGGGACCTAAAGCCAAGCGCATTTGTCCGCCCAAACAGCCAACAATCGTCGGGATAATATGCATCTCAGCACCAGGCCACGGTGCTTGTCCGTGAATCGGCAAGGCCTGGCAACTCCGCACCTGCTCTGATACCTGCTGCAAAGCCGACCAAATACGCAGCAAATGACGTGGATCCATGATAGTCAATATAGTCTTACTCTTTAGATATCAAATTGACTTTTTTCTTGAAGAACAATTACAACGCTGCTCAAAGTGGCCTACAATGGCGGATTCAGGAGATCATCATGAGCAAACCACGTGTTGGAATTATTGGTTGCGGCAATCGCTGCATCAGTGTTGTTAACTTAGTCAAAGATGCCATCGACATCGTCGCCATTGCTGACCCACAAGAAAAATGTCGCCAACGTTTCCTTGAAAACTTTCCTGGCACTTACACCGAATTCGAAGACTACCAACCGTTGCTCAATACTGCCGAATGTGATTGGGTTTTTATCGTCACCCCCAATCACATGCATAAAGAGCAGGCGATTGCCTCGATGCGCGCCGGTAAGCATGTCTTTTGTGAAAAGCCTTTAGCCACCAGCATTGACGACTGTTTTGAAATTGCTGCGGTGCAACAAGAAACAGGATCAATCTTTTTTGCTGACTTACCGCTGCGTTTTGCTCCGCTCCACGCAACAATGAAACAATACATCGATGACGGGAAAATTGGCGAAATCATCAGCATTGATTTTAATGAATGCATTACGCTTGATCATGGCGGCCATATCGTCACTAATTCTTGGCGCCGCTTTGCTGAATGTTCAGGTGGACATATTGTTGAAAAATGCTGTCATGATTTGGATATTGCTAATTGGTTTACTGGCTCACTACCACAACGCGTTGCTTCGTTTGGTGGTTTAAATTGCTACGTTGAAAAAAATAAATCTTTAAGTGCAGAAGTCGGTCCGCGTGAAGACGGTACCCCTGCTTATAAAGCCATGCGCGGCATTAATGGCACTGATTTAAGTCCATTTGAAAGCGATAAAACCGTTATTGATAATCAGGTAGCAATTATCGAATATCAAAATGGTATTCGCGCGACGTTTCACACTAATTTACACAGCGCTGATCCTGAACGCCGCTTTTATATTATTGGCACCAAGGGCACCTTGCGTGGTGAAATGTATTCTAATACCTTGAGCTATCGACCGATCGGTCACAACAGCGCTCGTGAAGATATTCCTATTGTCGCCAAAGGTGGCCACGGTGGCGCTGATGTCGTACTTGCCGACGGCTTGATTAAAACCATGTGCGAAGGCCAGGCACCACTGAGCGATTTGCATGCATGCCTCTGCGGCACCGTCACCGCACTCAGCATTCAACAGGCCATGGAAGATGCGTCTATTATCGATATGCAGGATGTTTGGCAGCGCTTACACAATCAAGCACCACAACATACTAGCGTCTAAGTCACGATAAGGTCTTCATTTAGAGTTTCTCAGAAAAAAAGGTAACCTCCGCCTAGTCCCAGACATCTAATAGGTGTATGAGCACTTCGGTAGATGCACAGACGGAGGACCAGGTCCTCTTAACAACGTGGGTTAAGAACCAAGACCAAGCGGCTTTTGAGTTGTTGGTCGAACGCTATGCACCAGTTGTTAATGGTGTGTGTCTGCGCTCATGGAATGGTGATAAAGAACGTGCCGACGAGGCCTGCCAAGCCGTGTTTATTATTTTTGCTCAAAAAGCTTCTTCGATCCGTGACGCCAATCACATCGGGTCATGGCTTCATCGTTGTGCTGTGAATACCGTTAACACCCAACGTCGCGTTGAAAAACGTCAACACAAATTAAAGCAAACTGTTCAAGAAGAAATGAAAACTATTCCCACCCTTACCGACCACGAACAAGCACAATGGCAAGAAATGCGCCCACTGCTCGATAAAGGTATCGATGCACTGAGCAATAAATTACGCGAATCTATTGTGCTTCATTATTATCAAGGCCAATCAGTAAAAGATATTGCCAACACATTATCGACTTCTGAAAGTGCCGTTAAAAAACGTCTTCATGAAGGCCGTAACCGCTTGCGCGCATATTTTACTAGAGCTGGTTACACCGCTTCGCTTGCATTTATGACTGCTGCACTGCAAGCCGAAACTGTTCCAACTTGCAGCATTAACCTGATCGCCACTTGCTACCAAGCAAGTGCACCGCTTCATATTCCAGCGGCCAATGGGCTCGCTCAAGGAGTACTTAAATCAATGATTATTTCTAAAATAAAAATCGCTGCTTCGGCAGCATTGGTCATGGTGACCTTTAGTGCCGCTGCTGTGTATGCAGCGGATGCCAATGGTAACATCCCAAGCACACCAAACCAAATCAACACGGTTAAAACACCATCAGCAAATGCTAACGGTGCACCGAGTCAAAATGCTGATCCAGCTGGCGGCGCGCCAAATACAGCGCACAAACAAAGCAATACCAATGGTAATGTACCAGGGACTGCATTTGGTCAGCAAAATGGTGCTGGCATCATTAAAGTCGATGAAAACGGCAATCGTATTCACATAAAACAAGACCGAAATGCAAATGGTGCACAAGTAGGTTTTGGTGGCGCTACAGATCCAAATGCTGCCAATCCGTCAAACGCCAATAGTCAACGCAATGGCAATGTACAACGTCGTCAAGGCAGCAGCATCCGCGTTAAAATTCATAAAAATGTCTCAACCAATTTTGTTGATACGCCATTGAAAGATGTGATTACTTACATCAGCACCGCTAGCGATGTAAACATCGTGCTTGGCAACAATATTGACGCCAATCAAAAGATTACCTTGAAAGTAAGTGATCAAAAAGTCAGAGATGTCCTGACCACCATCAGCACCTTATATAATCTCACCTATACCATTAAAAATAACGCGTTGTATATGACCTCAAAATCAAACACAACGGGCAACAAGAAAACTGAAAACGTCGACTTTTGAGTGAACGAAAACCATTAAAAAAGCCACCGCAATGCGGTGGCTTTTTTAATTAAGCGAGCGCTTGTTCTGGTTCGGTAATATTTATTCCTGGCACATCTAAGGCGTGCCCACCATTACGCAGACTCTCAGCAGCTTTACAACCAACTGCCACACTGTTACGCGCAGCTTCAGGTGTAGCCGTCGTTTCTGATAATTTGCCACTCGCATAATCAACAAATTCTTGAACGATGACTGGATCAGCTCCGCCATGGCCAAATGTATTAATGACCCGATCACCACGATAAACTTCATCGCCAACCATGTTGTAAGAATCAGTGCGTTGATTCCATACCATGATCGGTGACTTCGGACCATCACCAAAGTTTTCCAAACGACCCTTGGTTCCGATAACCGTATAATTGCGGCACGAATCAGGGGTGAAATGACATTGTAGATAAGACCCTAATACACCATTTTCCATTTCCATGATCACGGTGTTTTGATCTTCGACGTTAATTTCCGGACTAAAGCCGCTCTGTTCCATTGGCGGATAATTTTCTAAATGCCAACTGGTTTTAATTTCATCATCAGAACTACGACGCGGTAATTTATCATAAACAGATAATTTACCGAAAGCTGCAACACGCGTGGTATTCGCACCAGTCAACCAATGCATGACATCGATATCGTGGGCGCCTTTTTGCAAAAGCAGACTGTTGGCGTACTGTTGTTCACTGTGCCAATCGCGGAAATACGCATCGCCACCATAAGAAATAAAATGACGGCACCAAACTGCCTTCACTTCACCGATGACATCATCATCGATAAGTTTTTTCATTTTACGAATGATGTTCATATAACGCATATTATGACCAACAAAAAGCTTGCCCTTGCTGTGCTTAGCTGCTGATAAAACGCGATCGCATCCTTCAATGCTAATGGCCATCGGCTTTTCGAGGTAAATCGACTTATCAGCTTGCAAGCATTTCACCGCATGCTCTTCATGTAAAAAATCTGGTGTGCAGATAAACACCGCATCAACGTCTTGGGCAATTAAGGTATCAACATCAGTAGTGGTGACGATGTCACTGCCATAGTCCTCTTTATTTTTCTCTAGCACTTCGTCTCTGGTGTCACAACAGGCGACAACACGTGATCCTTCATCAGGTTTATGTGCATGTTTGGCTATGTAACCACGGCCACCACTACCTAAAACACCTATACGTAATTCACTCATGATCTAGCTCCTCGATCAATGGTTATTTAACTAATGCTACAGCGCGCATTTCATCAATTTGCGCTTCCATACTTTTCACCAAAGCAAATTGAGTCCGACAACGCACAATGTTATGATCATCATACTTGGTTTTGAAGTAAACGTCGCCCTGCAAATAATCGGTTAAAAAACGAATACCGGTTTCAAAGGTAATGGTTTGTGCACCAATGGGCATATTTTCGATTTCACAATCATTCATGAAATCACGTCCGCTTTCTAAAAATCCTGAAACCACAGCTTTGTACATATTCATTTGCATATGCACTTTGCTTGGATCTTTCTCGTCCTCTGCAACCGGACTAGTCGAGGTGCGAATCAAATCACCAAAATCGTACAAAGATAATCCAGGCATCAGTGTGTCTAAATCAATAACACACATCGCTTCGTCGGTAGCGTTATCTAATAATACGTTATTTAATTTTGTGTCATTGTGGGTAATGCGTTCAGGAATGTCGCCGGCATCGCGTAAATCTAATAAGGTATGCGCTAAGCCTTCGTGGGCTAATGCCCATTCAATTTCTTCCTGAACATCTTTAGCACGACCTTGGCTGTCTTCAGCGATGGCAGCCTTTAACGTTTCAAAGCGCTTAATCGTATTATGAAAATCTGGAATAGTTTCGCCTAAGCGTTCACCTGGTAAATCGGTAATATATTTTTGGAAATTCGCAAATGCATTGGCCGCTACAAACGCTTGTTTTTCATTTTCGATAATGTCGTAACCAACCGCGTCTTCGATAAAAATATAACAGCGCCAGAATTTTTGCTGATCATCAATATGATAAGCACTGCCATCTTTGGTTGGAATAACTGTTAAACTACGACGACTCGCATCGCTGACTTTTTCGCGTTGCAGACGCGCTTGGATATGATCGCAGCAGCGTTGCACATTACTCATCAAACCAGGGACATCTTTAAAGATGTCATTATTTATGCGTTGAAATAAATAACGTACGGGCTTGCCGCCTAAACTCATATTCACGACAAAGGTGTCGTTAATATGTCCAGAACCATAAGGAGCTGCTGCGACAACATCGCCATAAATGTTGAAGGCTGCAACTATGTCCTGGATGTGGGCAAATTCTTCGGGGCTAAGATCTTTATGTTCCATAGGTGTAATATAGTGCTTCAAAACTGCCCAAATAGACCTAATATATCAATTATGGTTCAAAATATCACCACCAGGCATACGCTCGCCCCGCGGCGTGCCGTCCTCAAGCCCGGTCAGCTACACATTTTAGGTGGTGCAGCCCAGGTCCGAGCACGTCCGCACAAGGATCATTATATCCGCGAAGCGGGCAGTCCGTGGTTGATTGAATACGTCGTTGCTGGCAGCGGCTACATCAGCCGCGGCAGTGAACAGTTTACCGTTTCCCCCGGCGATACCTATGTCATGGGGCCACATGCAGAAAGCGATTACCGCCCAGATAATCGCGATCCCTGGGAAAAAATGTTCGTAGAAATTGAAGGTGCATTTATTGATAGCTTAGCAACTGCGTATGGCCTAGAGGAAGTTATGTATTATCCGCAAGTTCATGTTGCTCATCAATTACAACAATTGCTGACCTTGTTATCGCATCGCGGTGCGCATTTTCAGCGTGACTTTCCCATTGGTTTACACCGATTAATTAGCACTTTGAGTCTGAGTCGCAAGCAAGCACCACAAAGCATGGGTGATTATTTGGAACTGCGCGTTAAGCATGCGTTTCAATTGGAAGAAATGGCCTCGGATTTTAAATATTCAAAAAATCACTTACTGCGCTTATTTAAATCGGAATATGGCTGTACACCTTACGAGTATTTATTACAGCGCCGGGTTGAACAAGCTATTTGGTCAATTACGCATACCTCATTAAGTATTAAGGCAATTGCGCGCGAATTTCAGTTTACCGATGGCAAGCATCTATCGTCGACTATAAAAAAACGCACGGGTAAATCACCAAGCGAATGGCGCCAAAATTAAGAGTCTTTCTAACGACTGTGCTTTTGATTTCAATTTTTAGCAAATACTCTGTTTTGTCGACAATTAACGGGAAGGTCGAGCACCAGCTCGCCCAGCAACGCGTTCTTGGTCGAGCTGGTGCTCGACCTTCCCGGA
>JANQLF010000035.1 GCA_028280785.1 Planctomycetota bacterium | reverse complement strand
TTTACCCAAGGCCGTCTTCTTAATCTTTTCGAGCATTTCAGGAACTAAGATGTTTCGTGGGCGGCCTGTCAGCTCGCCATAATCAGAAACCTTCGAATCTTCATTTTCACCAGTCCAACGACCACGCCATTTAACAACGGTGTTCTCATGCACATTGAGACGTTTGGCAATTTCTTTGTTTTTGAGACCTTCACCGAGCAACAATACAATCAGAGCACGGCACTTCTCTTTTTCCGACGTTGATTTACTCGAAGCAATGCGCTTCAATTCACTGCGCTGCTCTTTAGACAACTCAACCGGCCTACTTTCCCATGGCATAATGTTTACCCTTACAAAATGGTTTCTTAACTTATTGTTTACAAAGTCTAAGTTAAGAAGTTTCAAAAATCAATGATTAATAATTGCCTAAGCAATATACAAGCAAGAACTTAAATGACTAATCATTTGCCGCATCATTAGAATCACTTAAACTATATGAACATTTAAGATGGGATGTTTGAACTCTTTATTTTGGTTTAAAAGGTCGATTAAGATCAATTTTTAATTCAACCAGTGCACGTTGCGTCGTTGCCACAGGTAAACGCAAGCGATCCGCAAGCGTACGTACTGTCCAACGTAGTTTGCCTTCTGGTGGCAATCCGTTAATTGCTGCCTCCACCTCGGATAACTTGTCTTCCGTAAGTACGCTGCGAGGGCGTCCAGTTAGAGCAATGCTATCAAGAACCGACTGTGGATTGGTATTTTGCTTGGTCCAGCGACCACGCCATTTGACCACGGTGTTCTCATGTACGTTAAGGCGTTGAGCGATATCTTTGTTTTTGAGTCCTGCAGCAAGCATCAGGACGATTTTAGCGCGCTGACGCTCAAAATCGGAGCTCTGATCACTATCTACAATGTCTAACAGGTATTTGCGTTGATTATCGTCGATCTGGACGGTTCTACTTTGCCATGGCATATCTTGTTTATAAAGGTCAACTATGGCAGTGCAAGATATATTAACTCTTGTTATTAAAGAGGTTATATAATTTGTACCAAAAAAAATGGTTTAATAGGCTTCTGGTACGGTCATAATAATATAAGTATAATGAAATACAATACTTATGATAACAATCCTATATAAAACTGGATAACACTACGATATCAATAAGAGAACCCTGCTGGATTTACACAACAGGGTTCAATTTTATTGCTCAAAAATTGATTATTTAGCCTATCTTTATGGGCTCACCCTTTTCGGCACTTTGGTAGATGCCATCGAGAATTTTCATAATCGTCATCCCTTCAGCACCTGTAGCGACGTGTGGCTTATCATTCAATATGGAATCAACATAGTGCCATTGGGCTGATTTCGGAGCACTACCGCCCTTCATTTCAACATCGAGCTGGCACCCATTTTCTGTTGAGAAGATGAATCCCTCGAAGCCGTAACCACCCTGAACATTTCGCTGACATAAACCGGCCTTGGTTCCGATAAGCGTCGTTTCCATATCTTCTTTATTTTGGATATGACCTGCCCAAGAAGCCTCGACTTGGAGCGTCATGCCGTTTTTAAAGGTGATCATTGCCGAAGCATAATCCTCAACGTCAAAGGTTTTACCCACCTCTTTCGCTCGAGGCTGTCCAATACGCTCATGAATACGTCCAAGCACCCATTCCGGCTCTGGGTAATCCAAGAGCCACAGGGCTAAATCAATACGATGCACGCCCAAATCAATTAATGGGCCACCACCGGATAATTTTTTAGTACCAAACCAGCCACCAAAGCCAGGGAAACCATCGCGTCGCAACCAACGCGTACGACCAGTATACACATCACCGAGTCGCCCGCCCTTAACCTGATCTTTAATGCCCCACGAAGCATCATTAAAGCGAAACGAGAAGTTAATCATAATGCGTTTGCCAGCCTTCTCAGCGGCGTCGAGCATCTCTTGCGCCTCTTCTGCATTCATCGCCATAGGCTTTTCACAGAGCACGTGCGCACCATGCGCGAGTGCCGCCAACGCAAAAGGTTTATGCAAGCTATTTGGGGTGGCGATGCTGACGATATCGAGTTTTTCTTTTTCGAACATTTCATCAACGGATGTATAGCGACCCGGAATACCAAATTCGTCGCCTTTGCTTTTTAAGAGCTCTTCATTGAGATCAGCAATCGCAACTACTTCAGCGTCCGGATGCCCCTGATATCCACGAATATGCGATTGGCCCATACCGAGCCCGATAACTGCACATTTTAATGTAGTCATAATCTTCCTTAAAAGAAAATACCCGACACCACATCATGATGCCGGGTTTAATTGATTAGCCTTGAACAATACCTGCTTTACCGAAATCGACATCCTTCTCAGAAATCGGCTCTAATGGTTCAGGTACATTTGGACATTTGTCCGCCATCGTAATGCGAGGTGCCGCCCAACGAGCAGCATTGGTTAAAACCTGCATCACTTCTGCATTGTGATAAATTGGGTACGTTTCATGACCTGGACGGAAGTAGAAAATGCGGCCATGACCGCGTTCCCACACACATCCACTACGGAACACTTCACCACCCTCAAACCATGATACGAAAATTAATTTATCAGGTGTTGGAATATCAAAACGCTCACCATACATCTCTGTATTAGCGAGCTCAATGTATTCACCAATGCCTTCGGTAATTGGATGACCTGGTTCCAAATTCCACAGACGTTCTTTTTCTGCAGCTTCGCGCCACTTTAAACTACAGTTAGTGCCAAGCATGCGCTTAAAGATTTTTGAAAAGTGACCAGAGTGTAAAACGATAAGCCCCATGCCTTCGAGCACTCGTTTTTGAACGCGGTCGACAATCTCATCTTGCACTTCACCGTGAGCAGCGTGACCCCACCAAAATAATACATCGGTGTTAGCCAACACTTCTTCAGTTAATCCATGCTCAGGATCATCTAGCGCAGCAAGACGCGCCTCAATGCCTTCTTGTTTATTTAAGTGATCAGCGATGATTTTGTGAATGCCCTCTGGGTAGAGCTTTTTTACTGCTTCATTCTTTTTCTCGTGTCTGAATTCGTTCCAAACGGTTACTTGAACACTCATTCCTACTCCTCTTGGTTATTTGAATTAACGAAGTGCTTAAGGTCTTGTGAACGCAGTATTATAGTAAATTTTCTCGAAGCAAAACAGGACTTTACTGACATTCGATCGGAATTGTCTTAGGCCTGCCTGCCTAAACCGTTTGTCTGCAACTATTTGCCGCAGCACTTCTTGTATTTTTTGCCAGACCCACATGGACACGGGTCATTGCGACCCACTTTAGCTTCGCTGCGTACGAAGGTTTCAACGGGTACACCCTTACCATCGTCGTAATACCATTTGCCATCGACGCGACGAAAACAGGAATCTTCTGCGTGTTTTTCAACTTCGCCGTCTTGTCGGTACGTAGCTACAAAATCGACATAACCAACGTCGTCTTGTTCACGCCCCTGTTGTAAGTAACCGACCTCTAAACTTAGCCATTCTGCATCTTTGGCCCAGTCGCGCATACCATCAACATCAAGGTGCTCGCGTTGCTTAGGCAGCGAGGACTCAACCAAGAAATCCATATTGACGGTGCAATAGGCAGAATAACGCGCCCGCATTAATTGTTCGGGCGTTTCTGGCCACTTCTCGCCTTTGAGAAATGGCTCACAGCATTCGGCAAAGGGTTTTCCGCTACAACAGTGACAGTCCATAGCGAGACAGTCTGTCACTGTTGAACTTGATGCAATAATAAGGAGCTACGAAGCTTTTTTCTTCGTGAATCCAGCCTTGTCTGCTGCGCCTGCATTTTCGCTTGCGGCTTTGGCATTGCGCTGCATTTCTTCAATGGACTTGGTCTTTATTCTCGCTGCACCTTTGTTGGCTTTGGTCTTAATTTGCTTACCCGAATTAAGTCGTTTTTTAGCCGCAGTGATTGATTTCTTGTATTGCGGCAACCACGCAGCCTGGGCAACTAACATTTCATCCACTAACTGCCAGATTTCTGGTGGATTTAAAACTGCACCAGTTAACGGATCAAGCATCATAGCCTGACGCAACAATTGATCATCACCGTGGACAGCGGCTTCTACAGCAAGTCGCTGAACATTAATCGATTGCTGGCAAACCGCGGCACAACCGAGTGGCAAATCACCGACCACCGGCATGTTAATACCGAGTCGATCGACATATCCTGGTGCTTCAATGATTGCGTCATCTGACAGATTGGTGATTACACCATTATTTGGTCGGTTAAAATGGCCGCGATAAACACGATTTGTTTCTAAGCCCTCTAAAATATAACTACCATGTTCTTCACTGCGATTTTCAGGTTTAAATTCAAATGGATCCTGCTTGAGCCAATTTGGAAAGTCAGTTTCAAACCAATTA
>JANQLF010000258.1 GCA_028280785.1 Planctomycetota bacterium | reverse complement strand
GGTAGCTCGTTTCTCTCGTACACTTGGTACCTTGGTTTCTTCTGGCGTGGGTTTCTTGGATGCTTTGGATATTACCAAGGCAGCTACACCAAATATTGTTGTGCGTAACGCGGTATCTGAGGTTCGCGATTCTGTAAAAGAGGGTGAAACCATTAATGAACCATTGGCGCGCTGCGGTGTGTTTAACGACATCGTTATTAACATGATCAAAGTTGGTGAGGAAACTGGTGAACTCGATGCCATGTTAGTGAAAATTGCAGATAACTATGATGAGGAAGTAGACGATGCTGTTGCTGCTATGACCTCATTATTGGAACCGATTTTGATCATCTTCATGGGTGGTGCGGTTGGTTTCATTGTTGTCGCCTTATTCTTACCACTTATTAAGATTATCGAACGACTCAATTCTTAAACGAATTGAAGCGAAATCTTCAAATTCCCGCGCTCTTAGGCGCGGGAATTTTTTTTGGCAGTTGAGCGATTTGACCAGAATGATAGGGTGCGCGACCCATTTGGAGCACTGGTAGATGAGTTTGAACCTCGAAAAAAATAGTTTTTTTGGCCAACGTTTGGGACCAACAGTAGTGGTAGTTATGGATGGCGTCGGACTGGGTCCGGATTATGACGGTAATGCGGTAAAATTAGCACGCACGCCATGCTTGGATCATCTCTATGCGACCTGCCCGTGGTTGCCGTTGGCGGCACATGGAACTGCAGTTGGAATGCCAAGTGATGCGGATATGGGTAATTCTGAAGTTGGACATAATGCACTTGGTGCTGGTCGTGTATTTGATCAAGGTGCGAAGTTAGTTGAACATGCGATACAAAGTAGATCTCTGTTTGGTGATCAAGCATGGAATGAAGTAATTAGCAACGTTAAAGAAAAGCAAAGCTGTTTGCATTTTATTGGATTGTTTTCAGACGGGAATGTGCATAGCCATATTGATCATTTAAAAGCAATGATCGAAGAAGCGAATAAACAAGGTGTTGGAAAAGTTGCTGTACATGCATTAATTGATGGACGCGATGTTGGTGAAACCTCTGCATTAGAATATACCGAACCATTTGAAGCGTGGTTGTCTGCTTTAAATCCAGATTACGGCGTTGCATCGGGTGGTGGCCGCATGGTTATTACCATGGATCGCTACGAGGCTGATTGGGGTATGATTGAGCGTGGTTGGCAGACGCATGTTCTCGCTGAAGGCAAACAGTTCCCGAGTTTATCAGCTGCAGTTAAAGGATTGCGTGAAGAAGACCCGAGTGTCATTGATCAGAATTTGCCGCCATTTGTAGTCGAGCGTGATGGTAAGCCATTTGCACCGATTCATGATGGTGATTCAGTCGTGTTCTTTAATTTTCGTGGCGATCGTGGCATTGAAATAAGCAAGGCATTTACTGGTGAAGTGCCTTTTGATCGTCAGCGTCAACCTGATGTGGTTTATGCTGGCATGATGCAATATGATGGCGATGAAAATATTCCCGAGCGTTATTTGGTTTCTCCTCCTGCCATTGATAGAACCTTTGGTGAATATTTGGCTGCCAATGGCGTGCAGCAGTTAGCATGTAGTGAAACGCAGAAGTATGGCCATGTTACCTATTTTTGGAATGGCAATAAGAGCGGTTATTTTGATCAAAGCGTTGAGATTTATGAAGAAATTCCTTCAGATTTAACGCCATTTGAAGAGCGCCCATGGATGAAAGCTGCCGAAATTACCGATAAGGTCATTGAGCGTTTGCGTGAAAATCCAAAAGGTTTTGCTCGATTAAATTTCGCCAATGGTGATATGGTAGGTCATACTGGTGTATTGCAGTCAGCTATTATCAGCGTCGAGACTGTCGATATTTGTTTGGCGCGTTTAATCCCAGCTATTAAAGAAATGGGTGGGGTTTTAATAATTACAGCAGATCATGGCAATGCTGATGAGATGTATGAGATCGATAAAAAGACTGGTGGGGTTAAAATGGAGAATGGCACGCCAAAAGCCAAGACCAGTCATACCTTGAATAAAGTTCCGTGTATAATCTATGATCCGCTATTTAGTAATGAATACAATTTATCGGGACTTGATAATCCTGGCTTAGGTAATGTTGCTGCGACAGCCTTGCAATTAATGGGCTTTGAAGCTCCTGAAGATTATTTACCAAGCCTTATTGACTTAAAATCCTAAACTACGCGCAGGTTCTAGACTAGTTCAGACCTTATTTTGCCATAGGTTACGTGCTCATGACTATTCTTGAGCATGCACAGCGTCTATGGAAAGCGGGCTTGTCTTTTAGCGGTGCTAAATGGCTCTTGCTTGGATCGTGCATTGGCCTCGTCTGCGGGATATGTGGATTTATCTTTGTTCGATTGATTGATTTTGGTTCGACCTATGTGATGGCCTCGTTTGTTGGTTATCAAGATGGTGATCCCAGTCCCGGACATCAGGCATTAGAACCTTCAATATTAAATTTTAATCCTGCTTATTTGATTGTGGTGTTGGTAGTTGGTGCATTTATCTCGGCTTGGATTCGTATGCGCTGGGCTGGCGAGACGCGCTTACAGGGAACGGCAATGGCAGTCGAGGCATTCCATAATGAACGTGGTCAGATGGAGGCGAAGCACTGGCTAGCACGTTTTTTTACGACGGTGATTACGCTCATAAGCGGTGGTAGTGCTGGTCGTGAAGGACCAATTGCGATGGTTGGTGCAGGTTGTGGCAGCTTATTAGGTGGGCGCCTCAAGTTATCTCGTCGTGATTTACGTATTCTATTAATTGCGGGAATGGCAGGAGGCATAGCAGCAATATTCCGTGCTCCATTGGCAGGAACTTTATTCGCCGCAGAGGTATTATATGCCGAATCTGATTTGGAAGCTGATTCTATTATACCAGGTTTTATATCGGCGGTCACGGCATTCTGTTGTTTTGGTTTGCTCGAGTCATTCTTATTCCCTCAAGGAGGTGGTAATTTATCCGTCGCCTTATTCAGCATTAACCAGGACGCCGATTTTGCAGCGCAGGATATGTTGCAGCTCATTCCTTATGCAGGAATTGCGATTGCCGTTTGTGCATTGATGTGGTTTATGCGCTTTGCTTATTTTTGGACTGAGCGTGTGTTTATTGGTATGCCAATTCCAGAAATCTGTAAGCCTGCGGTTGGAGCTTTGTTGACGGGCTTATGTGCATTGGCGCTATATTGGGTTTTGGGCGATATGTGTAAGGAGGTGAATGGTGCACATATGCCGTTAGCTGTGTTGGGATCTGGTTATGGCATTGTACAAGATGCATTTGATGCAGATAAATATGAGTCAGCTCATTTATTAACCATCGTCATTATTTTATCCTTTGTCGCATTAGGCAAGATTATTACCTCATCACTTACTATTGGTTCGGGTGGTAGCGGTGGTTTATTTGGTCCAAGCATGGTTATTGGCGCTTGTTTGGGCGCTGCTATTGGCGTGCTTTTCCAAATGGTCGGTGTTGAGCAATTTATGCCACCAATGACTGCATGTATTGTCATGGGTATGGCGTGTGCATTAACCGCTAATTTCCGTACGCCATTAGCTGCGTTATTGATGGTGAGTGAATTAACTGGCGGCTACCAATTATTGTTGCCAGCAATGTGGGTGTGTTCGCTTAGTTTTATGCTGAGCGGTCGTCGTGGACTCATTGCGACACAGGTGCCAACGCAATTGCATAGTTCCGCGCATAGGGGGCACTTCTTTAATGATGTATTAACCGGTATTAAGGTTAAAACCGTTTTTAATCCAGAGCGTAATATTCATACTCTGCATCCTGAAAGTAATTTAGACGAGTGTAAGCATCTGATCACCGACACCCATCAAAATATTTATCCAGTCATTGATAATGATAATCATCTGACCGGTATTTTTTCGATGAATGATTTGCGCTCGTTCCTTTACGATGAATCACTGGGTTTAGTCGCTGTCGCTCAGGATATTGCAACCGATCATATGATTGTTATTCACCCAAATGATAGCTTGGCGACAACCATGCGCCGATTTACTGAGCTTAATGTTGAGGAATTACCGGTGGTAAAAGGTGATGACGACATGACCTTTTTAGGCCTTTTATCGCGTCGTGAGGTTATTACTCATTACAATAAAGTAGTTGATGAGTTGCGTGCGATGCGCAAGGCCGAGGGTTATGAAGATGTGACTGCTGATCAAGGAAGCCGCACTAACTAGCTACGTTCACGCCATTTCCCGGCCGATTTTATTAATGCAATTAATTGTTCTTGGGCCTCAGAGGTTGGTATGTTTTTAACAACTGCAGTTTTTCCTTGGTAGAGGGTTATTTTGCCCGGACCAGAGCCAACATAGCCAAAATCTGCATCAGCCATTTCGCCTGGTCCATTGACGATACACCCCATAATCGCAATCGTGACATCATCCAAATGGTCGGTAATTGATTTAATGTCAGCAGTGACTTCCATTAAATCAAATAGTGTGCGACCACAGCTCGGGCAGGCGACATAATCAGCACGCGTCATGCGCGTTTTCATCGCTTGTAAAATGGTATAAGACCAAGGACAGGGAACTGCACTGTGGTTAAGATAAATGGCATCGCCAATGCCATCAGCTAATAAATTTCCACAAATACTTGAAAGTATTAATAAATTATCCAGTTCTTCTAGATAGAGAACAATTGGGTGCAGTGGTGTATTATGTTGTTTATGTGATTCCAAAATGCACAGATGCAGCAATCTATAGGCGCGTAGATAACCCAGAGCTCCTGGTTTTTGTACGCCGATTACTGTCACATCTGGAATGGACTTTAAATGTTCTAGCAATGTTATTTTTGGGTTATCACTATCGATGGACAGTAATGTAATTCCATCCACAGTTGCATTAATAGGAGATGCTATATCGGGTTTCTCAGCATGGGCATTGTCAGCGGAAATGACCAAGACGGTATGATCACCGCCAATTTCAAGATTATTTATGCGTGTCGTTGTACATGCTCGGCGCTCAAAATGAAAAGGGTCTATTTGATCGTCTAATGTGTTAATTGAATCTATTCGTGGAAGACTGTAATTGTTGTAATAATCGGCGAGTTCTTGCGCGACTGGAATTTCAGCGCATGGATCTTCGGTTAAGCTTACGCGAATGGTATCACCGATACCCTCTTCTAGGAGCGCACCGATACCGCAGGCGCTTTTTACTCGCGCATCTTCACCATCACCTGCTTCAGTAACGCCGAGGTGAAGCGGATAGTTGCAGCCGTGATCATACAGTCGCGCAGTGAGGAGGCGGTAGGCCTGAATCATCACTTTAGGATTTGATGATTTCATCGAAATAACGATATCTTGAAAATTAATTGATTCGGCTATGTGAATAAATTCCATTGCCGATTCGACCATGCCATGCGGTGTGTCGCCATAGCGATTCATGATACGATCTGAGAGCGACCCATGGTTTGAGCCAATGCGCAAACAGCGGCCTAATTCCTGGGCTCGTTTTACCAGTGGAGTAAATCGTTCGTGAATGCGCTCGAGTTCTTCTTGGTATTCTTGATCGGTATACTCAAGAACAGCAAAGGATTTTTTATCGGCAAAATTACCTGGATTAATGCGAACTTTTTCAACATGTTCTACGGCTATCATTGCCGCCTTTGGCATAAAATGAATATCGGCGCATAAGGGAATGTGTTGAAAGCCGGCTGTGTTGAGGCCTTTGCGAATAGGGCCGAGCGCCTCGGCATCTTTTATGCCAGGTGCCGTGATGCGAACCATTTCACATCCAGCTTCTGCAAGTTGGATAGATTGCTTTATGGTGGCTTCAACGTCTTGCGTTGGCGTTGTGCACATGCTTTGTACGCAAATTGGTGCATTTCCACCGATGGATAAGTCGCCAGCTTTTACCTGTATCGACTGTCTACGCTGATAAGCAAAACGTGACGCTACATACGAATGCATGTGCCAAAGTATTCATGTTTTGCTACAAATGAAAGGATGTTTAGCTATTGCGGGATCGTTCGCGCTCACTGTGACGCTGTAAGAATTGACGTTCTTCATCATTAAGCGTATGCAGACCTTCTTTTGATATTTTTTCGAGAAGCTCGTCAACGCGAGATAATTCATCTGCATAAGCGGCTTGACTCATTGCTTGTTTTTTCTCTTCAGCGGCTTTGCGCATTTTACGGAAAAAAGGTGCGCTAGTCATGGCTAGAAATCCAGATAAGGCACCAAAAAGGTGTACGTCATGTGCAGTCGTTGAATTGAAGCTAGGGAAAAAACTGTTGATAAAATAAACTAAATCGATGCCTAAGATAACACAGATAAAAAGCCAGGCTGGAAAGAATAAAAAGTTAGCATGCGGTTGCCTGACAGTTGCTGCAACTGCTAATGCTAAGTTTGCGCCACTAAATCCAATTACTGAAGATTCATATAAAACCGTATGCCCGATGTTTGCTGCGGTACCGCCAATAAAAATCAGGATAATGGTAAACCGCAGGCCAATACATTCCAATACCCACCGACCTAGGAGGAATAGGAAAATCATGTTGAATAGAAAATGCCCGAGCCCTTGGTGGCAAAATGTCGCAGTTATTGGGCGCCAGAGTTCTCCGGTCCACATGCTGCGATTACATTCTAACGCTGCAGCGAATTGCTCTGGGCTGATGGCACTGGGAAAGAAAATAGCGGTTTGAATAGCCATGAGTATTAAAATGGGTTTAACCGCATTATAGCGTATGTAACGAGCGAGACGTGTGCCGATCGATTCCTGCATCTTATCTCAACTTTAAAACCATGGGGTACTGACCATCGGGTATTGACGGACCGTTAGGGTTGACGTGATGAATCCAGTTGATCAGTAATGTATCAAATTCAGTGTTTCCAGAACCTTTTAACAATTCAGCTTTCATGATAGCACTGTTTTCGGTGTGAATAAGTAGGTGGATTTCATGATTGCTAAGTTTTTTTCTAAATGCATTGTGCCATTTTTTATAATAATGATTGCCAATTGTGATATTGACGACCCATACAAAACTTTCCAAATCATTACTGTGGTTTTGATGTTTATTCTTTTTATTTTCAGCATTGTTCTCGAAGTGAAGGAGGGCGGCTTGGTCAATGTTCACCTTTGGGAGTTCGATAACATTATTGGCTTTATGTGGTGTTTCACTTTCAATAATCTGTTCACCACCACCTATTGGTTTCAGTAGGGCTTGCTCAAATAATTCTGCATCATCGAGCTGTGGTAGGATTGGTTTTGGGCTTGCACCTTGGGCTACAGCTTCTCGTTCAGGGATAAGGACAGCAAATTCGGGAACAGTTTTTTTGATGCTTGCAATAGCTTTATCCTGTTCTGCTTGAATCTCAGTTTCCGGTTCAGGAATCTCTGGTGCTGCTTCATAAACATTCAGAAACGCCCATGCGACAAAGATAAGATGGCACACACTCGATAAACAATAAGACGAAAAGCTGATGGTGTCCATGTCTCAGAAGATCTTAAGGCAGTGATGGCTTTGAATCAATGTCTTCGATAAAGCCAAGAATGTTTGTGATGACACTTTGATGGGCAAGCAACAAGCAGCTATTACTCTTTTCAAGGTGCAACATGAGACAGCCATCTTGTTGCCAATAAGCTGGTGCAATCTGTTGTTTTGATTTTTCGATAATACGTTTCTGTTCTGCTGTCGTAAACTGGCCCAAGGGTATAACAATGCTTTGGCGCATTGATGGATGTTGCCAGGTTTGAATGGGTTCGCTGCCAATGCATAAAACGCCGCCGATCCAGGCGCTGTGTACCTGGTGCTTTTTCAGATGCTTGCTCAGTACTTCAGGAATACAGGCGGGAATATTAATTTGTTGTTTAACGCCAATTAATGATTTATTGACACTGATGCTGCATTTGAGCTGGCGTTGTAGTAGGGCAACCGCGTCTGACCAATTCGTGCAGATAATTGGATTGGTTATCGGTAAAACGCGCTTTAATTCTGTGTTTTTTAATACGGGGATTTCGCTGCGTTGTGATTCGAGGATTTTCAACAAGTGTTTGAATTGTCGATGTCCTTCTTCTGTGAGGCTGGCAGACCATTGACTTTGTTGCTTGATATAACCGATGCCGGCTTTAGGCACACGTAACCAGGGCTTGAGGGCTTGCGCCAGAACACGATTTACTTCGTCTGGTCGATCAGCGTTTGAGTGGTAAATTTTATTCGACACCTTGCGATCGAAGGGCGCGATAGCTGATTGAGTGAATAAAATATTATTTTGCTCGTCTTTATACCACCAAACTTTTTGTTCGAGAGAGTGGCAGATTGCTTGTAATGTTGTTTGCTGATTGGCTTGATGCAGAACCAGTTCGACGGGTGCCTTATTGATGCCCTGGCTAAGTAGGGGCGCTTCAATGCTGCTATGAATATCAGCGAGTGCCTGGCAGTGGTCGAGAACAGCTGCGAGAGGCCGCTGATTACTTACATAATCGATGCTGTGTGCGTGTTCTTGCGCAAAAGACGCAGGAATACTACAGAGGCTTATGCTAAAGTTTAGTATCCATATGACGCATAACCGCATCATAAACTGCTTCACGCTTAGGGGGTAATTGAACGGCTTCATTCGGATAAGTAGATTTAACACCATCAATTTGATTTTGATGGTATTGCAATTTGCTTTCGGTGAATTTTAAACCGTGGGCAGTGCTTATGACAACAACGCGTTCGTTCTTTTTAATTTCACCACGTTCAGTTAGCTTGATTAAACACGCAAGGGCTACGCCAGTATGTGGGCAGTTAAACAGACCGGTGCGGTCGGCGCGAGCCGAAGCATCTGCTAATTCTTGCTCACTCGCTTGCTCAACGATACCACCGTTGCGTTTTAAATAACGGATTGCCTTGCTGCGACTGACAGGGTCACCAATGCGAATGGCGCTGGCCTGTGTTGGCTGAGCGGTGATGGCTTCGAAATCTTTCCAATCATTTTTATAAAAACGATAAAGTGGATTGGCATTTTCTGCTTGGCAGCAAACAACATTGGGAATGCGTGAGATAACACCGAGTTCGAGCATTTCCTCGAAGCCTTTATAGAGTGCGCTGACGTTGCCGAGGTTTCCACCTGGAATGAGAATCCAATCAGGTAGTTCCCAATCAAACTGCTGAACAATTTCATAGCTAATGGTTTTTTGACCTTCGATGCGAAGTGAATTCATCGAGTTAGCTAAATATAATTTTTTGTCTTCGGTTAATTCTTGCACGATGCGCATGCAGCCATCGAAGTCAGTATCGAGCGCGAGGGTGAGGGCATTATTAGCCATCGGTTGAATTAATTGACCGGGGGTAATTTTTCCACTTGGAATTAATACAACGCTGGTGATGCCTGCGGCAGCACAATAAGCAGCCAGGGCGGCTGAGGTGTCGCCCGTTGATGCACAGGCGACGCCCATGATGTCCTGTTTACCACTTTTAATTATGTGGTTGACCTGGCTGACGAGTACCGTCATTCCTAAATCTTTAAATGATCCTGTATGCGAAACGCCACATTGTTTCACCCATAAATCATCAAGGCCAAGCTGTCTGCCAAAGCGCTCTGCCCAAAATAGGTTGGTGCCGCCTTCATCTAAACTGACAACGTGTTCATCTGGGATGTTGGGAAGAATCATCTCTTTTTTGCCCCAAACACCGCTACCAAAAGGCCACAAGGTGCGCTTGTATCGACTTTCCCAGAGTTGCATCCAAGATGCCGCGCTACGTTGTTTGAGCGCTTCGAGGTCGTGGCATACTTCTAATAAATTGCCTTCTGGGCTGCGATAAACGATTTCATCCAATTCCCAACGGCCACTTTGTGTTTCGGTATCTTGGAACCACGCATCGTATTTCATGCGGCTATACTGCTGAGGAATTAGACATTCCAAGTGCGTGCTTTTACATGTCTTAACGCGTACAAATTGTCTGAAGTGAATCGTTCTAAGTGCTTTGAGGAGCTTAGTTTCAATTGTGTGAAGATGGTGACATGCATGTACGTTCTGTGTCTTGTTCAATTGATTAACACAAGCTGAACTCTATACTCACGTACTCAGCGGATATGGCTGTATTTCAAAGTGTACATTGCAAAAATGGGACTAGATGAGCTTACTGTTGGTAATTAATGGACCCGGCGGGCAGATGATCGAATGTAATTTAGCAGCAGCTGAATTGCCGATTGATATCGGCCGCAAAGGTGGCGGTGCAAGCTTTGAAGTTGACGATAGCCAAATGAGCCGTCGTCATTGCAGCGTAGAACTTGAAGATGATACCTATCTGATTCGTGATCTTAATTCAAGTAATGGTACGTGGATCAATGGCGCAGATATCGATCAGGCCCAATTAAATGATGGGGATGTTATTCATGTCGGTGGTTCAACCATCAATGTGAAGCGTCTGCACGATAAACAGGATGATCCATTATTAGGAAAACAATTAGGCAGTTTTTTAATTCAAGCGGTAATTGGTAAAGGAAGCCAGGCGACTGTTTTTCGTGGCACCCAGGTGAATTTAGATCGTCCTGTTGCGCTGAAGATTATGCGCAGCGAAAATGGTAAGAAAAATAGCGCTGTTGAGTCATTTTTAAAAGAAGCGCGCGAAGCTGGCCGTTTAAATCATCCGCATGTGGTTCAGGCCCATGATGTGTTTGAGCATGAAGATTTATATATTTTAGTGATGGAGCTTATGGAAGGTGGAAGCTCATTACAGCATTTACAGCAAGACGGTCCTTTAGATTTAGAGGATGCAGTTGTTATTATGCAGCACATGGGTGAAGCCTTAGCTTATGCAGAGGCAAATAAATTGGTGCATCGTGATGTGAAGCCTGCGAATATTTTAAGTACACAAAACGGCATTTATAAATTAGCTGATTTGGGTATTGCTACGCGCTTGAAAAAAGGTTCGGCGCAAGATTCGCGCATGCATGGAACGCCGCTTTATATGTCACCAGAGCAAGCGACCGGTGCTAAGGTTGATACCCGCAGTGATATTTATGGATTGGGTGCGAGTATTTGGCATCTCATTACGGGTGCGCCGGTCTTCCCTGGTAGCCCGCGCGAGGTCATTGGCGCGCATATGCACCGCGATATTCCAAACCTCGAAGAGCTTGTTCCGAGTCTCAATCCAGGACTCCGTGAGCTGATCTGTAGTATGCTTGCGAAGAATCCGAATGAGCGGCCACGCAATGGTAAAGAGGTCGCTGATCGTGCCGCTGCCTTTACCGGATCGGCTGAAATAGCCGTTGCCAATTCTAGTCCTGCAACCAGTGGCCGCAGACGTGCGCGAGGTGGTCGTAGCACTACACGGCGTGTTGGAGGCCGAAAAGGTGGCCGCCGTCGCAGCCGTCGCAGACGATAAGACACACGTCACATAAGTATAGATATAAAATAGCTTTAAGAGATGCTATTTGACCACAAATCAACGTAGTCATAGCACCCATGAAAAAAATAGACTCTTGACCTAGCCCCGGTACCTCGCCATACATCTCCGCCCCGCAGCGAAAAATCTCACTGCGATGTCACTAAAGAGGATCTTCGATGGGTCGATCGTTAGTAATAGTAGAGTCGCCAGCCAAGGCCAAGACGATCAACAAATACTTAGGTAAAGAGTATGTGGTGAAATCGAGTGTGGGTCATATCCGTGACCTGCCGACCAAGGCAGGAGATCTTGGTGACGAGAAGAAGCCCGCAGCCAAGCGCGCCTCGCTCAAAGGATTGAGCGATAAAGAGAAGGCCAAAATTCGTAAAGAGCGCGAGAAGACCAATTTGGTTCGCAACATGGCCATTGATCCAGAGAATGATTGGAAGGCCCGTTACATTATTCTGCCGGGTAAAGAGAAGGTGCTCGATGAGCTTAAGAAATTAGCCAAGAACGCCGACCATATTTATCTGGCAACTGACTTGGACCGCGAAGGGGAGGCAATCGCCTGGCATTTACGCGAAGCGATCGGTGGTGACGAGAGCCGTTATAGCCGCGTTACCTTTTCCGAAATTACTAAAAAAGCTATTCAAGAAGCATTCGAAGAGCCTGGTGAGCTCAACATGGACCGGGTTCAAGCGCAACAGGCCCGCAGATTTTTAGATCGTGTTGTTGGTTTTATGTTATCGCCGCTTTTATGGAAACGCGTTGCTCGTGGTTTATCTGCTGGCCGTGTGCAAAGTGTGGCAGTTCGCATTGTTGTTGAGCGCGAGCGTGAAATCCGCGCATTTATTCCAGAGGAATACTGGGATGTTGATGTTAACTTATTAAATACTGATGATGCCTTAATAAAATCGCAAGTTTCTAAATTCAAAGGTGACGCTTTTAAGCCAACTAATGAAAAAGAGGCAACTGCAGCGGTTGATGCATTAAAGTCAGGTAAATTTATTGTTGATACGCGCAAGGATAAACCAACCAAGCAGCGCTCAAACGCGCCGTATATTACGTCGACATTGCAACAAGCCGCGAGTGTGCGCTTAAGTTTTGGTGTGAAGAAAACAATGATGATGGCCCAGCGTTTATATGAAGCTGGGTTTATTACTTATATGCGTACGGACTCGACTAATTTAAGCGCTGAGGCGGTGAATACCTGTCGTGACTTTATTAAAAAAGAACACGGCGCAAAATATTTGCCAGAAAAACCGAAGGTATACACCAGTAAAGATGGTGCTCAGGAAGCGCACGAAGCGATTCGCCCGTCGGACGTCAATGTGCGTATTCAAGATTTGCCGAATGGTTTAGACAATGATGCCAAGCGTTTATATGAATTAATTTGGCGACAGTTTGTTGCCTGCCAAATGAATCCAGCTGAATTCGACACCACTTCATTAGTTATTAAAAATGGTGACTACGATTTAAAAGCTAACGGTCGTGTGTTGCGCTTTGATGGTTTCTTGAAAGTTCAACCACCAATCGCGAAAAAAGGCGACGATCAGAATGTACTTCCTGATGTAAAAGAAGGCGAAGAGCTTTCTCTGCAAGAAATCATTCCTAATCAGCATTTTACCAAACCACCACCGCGTTATAACGAAGCAAGTTTGGTGAAAGAGCTTGAGAAAAAAGGTATCGGCCGTCCGTCAACCTATGCAGCAATTATTTCAACCATTCAAGACCGTGGTTATGTCCGCTTAGAAAAGAAGCGTTTCTTCGCAGAAAAAATGGGCGAAATTGTAACGGACCGTTTGGCTGAAAATTTCTCCGATTTAATGGAATATAATTTCACTGCTGAAATGGAAGGCAAATTGGACACGATTGCCGAAGGTGATGTCAAGTGGATTGATGTGCTTGATGCATTTTATGGCGACTTTGTTGGTCAATTATCAACTGCCGAAGATAAAATGCGCGCCAATGATCCAACGCTGACAGATATTTCGTGTAGTGAGTGTGAGCGACCAATGACCATTCGTACAGGTCGCACCGGCGTATTCTTAGGTTGTTCTGGTTATGCGTTACCGCCAAAAGAGCGCTGCACGAATACCATGAACCTTACTGCTGGTGAAGAAGCCGAAAATGTCGAGGAAGACGAAGAGGCTGAAGAAACCAATGCGCTGCGCGAGATGCGTCGTTGCCCAAAATGTGGTACGGCGATGAATCATTATCTCATTGATGAAGATCGTAAATTGCATGTCTGCGGCAATAACCCTGACTGTGATGGCTTTGAAGTAGAAAAAGGCCAATTCCGTATCAAGGGGTATGATGGCCCAGTTATCGAATGTGATAAATGTGGCAAAGACATGGAGCTCAAAAACGGTCGCTTTGGTAAATACTTTGGCTGTACGGCATACCCTGATTGTAAAAATACTCGTAAATTATTGCGTAATGGTGAGGCGGCGCCACCCAAAGCTGATCCAATTCATATGCCAGAATTAGAATGTGAAAAAAGCGATGGTTATTTCATTCTGCGTGATGGTGCAGCAGGCATTTTCTTGGCGTCGAATTTATTTCCAAAATCGCGAGAAACGAAAAATCCAAAAGTCGAAGATCTGGTTCGCCATAAAGACGAGCTCGATCCGAAATTCAAATATTTAGTTGAGGCACCGGTAGAAGATAACCAGGGCAATAAAACCATTATTCGCTTTTTGCGTAAGGTTCGTGAACAATACATCATGACCGAAAACGAAGATGGCAAACCAACCGGCTGGTCAGCTAATTACGTTGACGGCAAATGGAAAATAAAATTACCTGAAGATAAGCCGGCGAAGAAAAAGGCTGCTAAAAAGAAGGCTGCCAAGAAAAAGGCCGCAAAGAAATCGACTAAGAAGAAAGCTGCTAAGAAAAAAGCAGCACCTAAAGAAGATTAATTCTTGGTTAGGACCGAGCAGTGCGCAGGTCCCGGACGCCGACGAGTGGTATGCCATATTTTGGCATAATTTTTCGAAGTTTTAAACGTAGAAAAATAATGAGGACAAAGTCCGTGGGGAGCCCGAGGGGTGTAACCCTTCGAAAAATCAAAGCGCAAAACCGCGATTTGTTAAGTCCTGTAAATCGAGCATGCCAATAACTACGTTATTTGCATCGGTTACTGGTAAT
>JANQLF010000243.1 GCA_028280785.1 Planctomycetota bacterium | reverse complement strand
GAGCGCATATGAGCATTTTCTCGAAGATCAAAAACACGCTGACCGGTGGGTGGGCAGAATTGACCATCGAAATTGGTGAAGGTCAACGTGGTCAAAGCTTGCCATTTACTGTAAAATGTAAGGTCGCTAGTGATCCTATTTCAATCACGCGGGTTTATGTGCGTTTTCAAGCGAATGAAATTGTAAATATTCCGAACTATCGTTCGAATGCTTATGACAATCGTGGAGCGGATAATTTAAGCGGAAATAACCTGAGTGATAATGACGAATATTATGATGTCAGTTCAACAGAGTCGTTGCTCGAGATCGACATTGATATTGCTGGTGCACAAGAATTAGCTGCTGGTGAAGAATGCGATTGGTCAGGCCAAATAGAAATCCCTGATCATTTACCACCAACGATGAATGGTAAATACGCAGCGGTTGAATGGCTCATATTGGTGGGATTAGATATGCCTGGTAATGACCCTGACAGTGGATGGCATGCGGTAAAGGTTAACTAGCGTGACCTTAGCAGAAATTTGGACTGAATATCAAAATATACTAACACCGATTATTTATATATTTTCGGGTTATCTATTTGGTTTAATCGTTCAATTATTTGTTGTTCGTAAATTAGTTGCCTTAACTAAAAAGACTAAGTGGAAATGGGATGATGTTGTCATTGAGGCGCTCGGAAATATGCCAGTTATATGGTGTATTACCGCTGCAGGTTTCTTCGCCATTTGGCATACGCAGATCGAATCTGATTATTTCGGTGCTTATTACAAAACATTGATAACCATTGTTTTATTTACGGTTACCTTGGTGGTAGCACGTATAGCTGGCGGTTTAGTTGAACGCGTGCCGAGTGAGCGTTTGTCCTCGACTACCTTATTCGTCAATGGGTCACGCTTTTTAGTCTACTTACTCGGTATTATTATTATTCTGCAAAATTTGGATGTGCAGATTACACCGGTTATCACTGCCTTAGGTATTGGTGGCTTAGCGGTAGCTTTAGCGCTGGAAGAAACGCTCAGCAATTTATTTAGCGGTGTTCAAATTATTGCATCGCAATTAGTGCGACCAGGTGATTACGTTGAATTGTCGGATGGGCACCGTGGATATGTAACTGATGTCAAAGCACGCAACACCACCATTCGTAGCTTCCCCGATGAAAATCGCATTATTATTCCCAACAGTGTCTTATCGTCATCAGTGGTTATTAATTATAGTTTACCACAGAAAAACATGTGGATTGAGATTCCAGTTGGTGTGTCCTATGACAGTGATTTGCAACATGTTGAAGAGGTAACTATCGAAGTCGCTAAAGAAGTGATTAATTCAATCGAAGGCGGTGTTGCTGACCACGAGCCAATCTTTCGTTATGAAGAGTTTGGCGATTCGAGTATCAACTTTAATATACGCATTTTCGTGGCGGCCTTTCGTGACCAATTCACCATAAAGCACGAATTTATTAAGGCTTTACACAAACGTTATGCAGCCGAAGGCATCGATATACCGTTCCCAATTCGTACGGTCTATATGAAGCAGCAAGATTAGTGTCCGGTACTGACTCTCTTAACTATCTATTGGTACTATGGCACATAACGATAGGCAATCACGCATTTACGCACATTCTAAGATGAGTAATTGGTCGACTTACGATCCGCACTGACTAGAAGCTTCATTGGCTCGTCGAACACGACAGCGTGTTTACACCTGAAATCATATAAAGATTTACGATATGCCGCTCCGTGCTGGTTTTATAAAACCGGTAATGGTCAAGGACCTTATTGCGTTGTTGGAGAAAATACCAACGCAGTACTTGAGCGGTTTGGATGATATCTACTTACTCGGTGGCACGGACAAAGTTCGTAAGTCAACGCAAGTCGTTTATGGCATGTATTCTTGTTCAGATATTTTCTTATGTGCGTATCCGAAACGTTTTATGCAAGAGCGATACCGACAGGCACCAGCGCCACATCATCTGAATGATTACAGAATAATGCAGGCTGACGTAACAAGCACATCCGATGGTTTGTGTATTAGCTGTAGCAAGGAAGGTATGCGTTACTTTTACTGCTATGATGTGTTCTTGCATGAGCTCGGCCACCATCTTGATACGTGGAATTTTTCACAGGCTGATCGTGAGGGGTGGGCAAACTGGTTCGCATGCATGAGCCGAAAATTGATAAGCTGACGCTTGCATCGCTGCTCTTCTTCTTGTTCAATGCAGCCCTGGAGCATATATGGATCTGGTTATTTTAGCTTTTTCTCTTGGTGATGTGCCATGGTATGGATGGACTGCATTGGTCTTGCTCATTCTCTTTATTTTTGGGGATAGTAAGCAATGGGATTACGAAGTGAAATTTCCTATGAAGGAAGGTATTGGTCGTGGTGAGGTTGAGTTTGAAGGTTTAAAGCGTCGTGGTCCAATTATTGAAATGCGTTTACAGTTGGATCCGTCGCAGACCAATAAAGAAATCGAAGTCTTACTGGATGGTCGCTCTGTTTACAGCATGCCCAATGGCAGTGGCTCTTCGCGCGTTTATGTCAATGAAAAAATAGATTTGGATGAACCAAAAGAAGGTCAGATGGTTGTGGTAAAAATAGATAGCCAGGAAGTCTTCAGCGGTCCCTTGGTCTTAGATTAACTACCGAATTTGTGTGTGTACCATTCGCGATACATCTCATGCGTTGAGGTATGCGGCTCGGCCAAAGATACGGTCCACATAAAGCATTCATAATAAAACTCAGAGAGATAGGCGAGGAAAAACATCGGTCTATATGCCAAGAGCAAGATGCTCGAAATAAAATCACTCTCGATGGTATAATACCAACTAATATAAATGAAAAAATGAAATGACAGGATGTAAGTGAATACGGCAATTGCACCATAAATTGCAATGTGCTGCCAGCGTTGTTTAGATGATTCTACTTCGCTCATGATTCAAGTTAATCTAAAGATTACCTATACTTTGGCAATCTGATAAATAGACTCATGTTATGAATCCTATTTGGTTGATGATAGCTTGGTTGGTGGGGACATTTACTGTTTTCATCTTCCTAATTAGAAAAGTAAAAATCGAAAAATGCGATTGGACATTGATCGAAGATCAAGAAGTCATTTATGAAGAAAGATTTGCTTCAGGCTCTTTGATGACAAACGGCATTAAAGGATTGGGCGGTGCAAATAGAGCGTTAAGAGTTCGTATAACGACAGATTTTTTAGTGCTCGGTGATCGGCATTTGGGACCTTTTGGTGGCAATCAATTTGGGTTCAATCAAATTATACCAATTGAATCGATTAATAAAATAGAGCATGAATCAGAGTGGATACACATTTATTATTCCAATTCAATAGGTGAACAAAAGTATAGATTGAAGTCTAAAAATAGTGATGATATTATAAAATTACTACAGGCAAAAGATGATGCGTAATGTAAAACAAATGTATCTAGAGAGCCACCGCTACTACCATAATTGGCAGCATATCGAAGAGTGTTTAGCGCTCTTTGACTATTATCAGCACCTGGCCGTAGATCCGGATGAATTGTATTTTGCGATTCTCTATCACGACTGTGTGTATATTTCGGGATGCAATGAAAACGAAGCATTGTCAGCGACAGTGGCCGAGCGCGATTTGCGCCATCACAGCGTGAATGTTCACTTAGTAAGTAAACTTATTCAATCGACAGCTTTCGGTGCCGACTTAATTCTGCCTGATATGAAACTCATGCATGATATTGATTATGCGATTTTAGCAGCGCCCCGATGTCGCTACCAGCAATATGCACAAGCAATTCGCTTGGAGAATGCGCAATTTACTGATAGCGATTATCGAAATGGACGAAGCGCATTTTTACAAAAGCAACTTGATTCCAAACGCTTATTTCAAACTGCGGCATTTCATAATCGATTTGATGAGAAAGCGCGTAGTAATATTAAGAATGAATTATCGTTATTGGTATAGATGCTTCCCCTGGGAACGAGAGTGGCTTCACTCTCGAAAGCTTGCGACGATGAGGCCATCGTCGTTCCCAGGGAAATCTCTGTAATTAAAATCTAATTGCTAAAAGGGCGGCTCGTCTTCATAGTTAACACCAGCAGGCGCTAATTCTTGTTCCGCCGTCTGTGTAGATTCCTGCACTCGTGGCGAAGCTTGCTGCGCTCCACCAATAAAATGTACACGCTGGGCAAGCACACGAACCTGTGAACGCTTATTATTATTTTTATCGGTCCACTGCTGATATTGAAGACTGCCTTCAATTAAACAGTTGCGACCCTTAGTTAAAAATTGCCCGACTAATTCGGCCTGGCGTCCCCAGCATTCGATTTCTAAAAAGCAGGTTTCTTCTTTTTGTTGGCCATCCGATCCGCGATAGCGACGGTTAATGGCGAGTCCAAAGGAGGCAACGGTACGGTTCTCACCGACTATTTTCACCTCGGGGTCGCGGGTCAGGTTTCCAGCAATGTGGACGGAGTTGAGCATCAACGGCATGTCTGTTCCTTTCGTAATAGGTGTTTTTTCGCAAAGTTGATAGATGCTTACGTAACATATAGGTCCATATAAACCCATTTCAAGCACTTTTTACTAAGTGACTGATACATCGATGTTTATGATTTCATAGTCATGAAAAATAAGTACACACTGATTGAATTTCGATTACAATGGATGGGTCTACCTGGGGGTAAAAAAATATGAGTAATAATGAAATTACCAAAACCATTGAAAGACCAGATGCGTCTTTTTCCGATGGTTCTGAGCAGTTGGCACTTCTGCTCGACGAGACCCTGGCCAAGTATCCGCAGCACTATGAAGCATCCTTGCAGCTGCTCGATACGGTGACCAAAAGCAACACGCGCGGTTGGCGCTGTCAGGGTGCGATGGAAACCAAGCTGACCATTGAAGGTATGGAAGTCACTTTCGATTACGTCCGCATGAGTGGAGAGTGGCGTCGCTTTTTACTGATTGTTACCATGTACGAAGGTAAGGTAACAAACAGACAGTATCGCGAGCTTCTTTGGGGCGAACGATCGGGTGTTCAATCACTTGATGATCACTAAATTTGTGAGGCATCACATAAAATTGGTGATTAAATAGGTATAGTGAGCCCCAAATGTGGGGTGAATTGGGCATCGGCTCTGCCGATAGAAAGCCACGGGCGTGGCTTTCGGCCCAAGAATAGGCAACTTTATGTTGCCGTGGAGAACGTTCGGGTGTTCAAGCTCTCGATGATCAGTGATTTCTGTTAAAGGAAATCTACTACTGCACTTAGACTGACGCATCGCTTGAACAGCTTGCTAAGGGAACCTTTCAAGGAGGAGCCCGTCTAATAGGCTACACCAAGATTTGGAGTAGCTGATGCGAAGCTTCGTGATTGTCCTTTTATGTGTATTGAGTGCTGTCGGTGGATACGCGCAGGATACAACCCCACAAGAGTACCAGGCCCTGGTCCAACTATCCCAAAAAGGCAACTACAATGATGCCTACAAGGGTCTGCGCGCTTTGCTGGAAAAAGCCAAGCCGGGTACGGACCATCTCGCTGAATCAGCGCAGCTCAGCTTTCAATGTCTGCGCAATTTAAATCGTGTACATGAGATTGATGCGTGGCGTGAAATTTTAATAAAGCGCTATGCTAAAGATTGGCGTGTGCTTCATCAATTGGCACAAAGCTTTTTCAACGGCAATCATTATGGCTATTTAATTAAAGGTGAGTTCCGCCGTGGTCATCATCGTGGTGGCGGTCAATATATGTATGCCTATGAGCAAGACCGTGTACGCGGTTTGCAATTAATGTTACAAGCACATCAGCACATTGATAAAAAAGCAAATGAGTATCTCCGCCGTCAGTTTTATGTGAATTTTTCACAAAACCTTATCGGTAATCGTGGTGTCAATAATGCATGGAAATTACAGATGCTGACTGACATCAAACAGCTACCTGATTTAGAAAAATATTATTGGCATCGAGGTGGTAGTGCTCGCGGAGCTCCAGTGGATAAAGACGGTAAACCAATTTTCTATGCCTCACCAAAATCATGGGATGAGGCTAAAAATGATGGTCAACGTTGGCGCTGGTGTTTGGATCAATTAGCCACTATTTCTGAATCAGCTGCACACCAAGCACTGATGCGTCGTGCTGATTTCTGCCAGCAATTATTCGGCGTACAAACCATGAATCGCTGGGGTATTCCATTTTCACCGAAAGAAGAAGGTGATGATAAAGAGCATGGTCCCTGGTCACTCGATGTTTTACCTGATGGTGAATCGATTGCTAAATTAGCGAATGGCGTCCGACGCTTTACCTTGGAAGATGATTTTAACTACATTGCCCTTTACAAACAAATGGCTGAAGGCAAAAGTGATCAAAACCATCATGCGCGCAGTCAGCTGGCCAACATCTATTTAAATCGTCGCCAATATCCTAAGGCGTTGACTTATTATCGTTTAATTAACAACACCCATCAAATTCAACAAATTACTGGTAATTTGGGTCGCTTTGAATCGGCACAATCTCAAACGGCCGGGGCTCCTGCAAGTGTTGACTTTAAATTTCGTAATGGAACTGAAGTAACCTTCACTGCCCATCAAATAAATGTGCCGCGATTATTAAACGATGTCAAAACCTATATTAAATCTAAACCAAAGCGCCTTGAATGGGACAAAATTAACATTTCCAATATCGGTTATCAGCTAATTCACAAAAACCGGGTTAAATATATAGGTAATCAGGTAGCTCAATGGAATGTAGAACTTGATCCGTCAAAGGAGCATTTCGATCGCCGTATAACCGTACAAACACCATTGACCAAGGCCGGTGCCTATTTGCTCGAAGCAAAAATGAAAAATGGTAACACCTGCTACATTATTATGTGGTTGAACGACACAATTATTTTACATAAGCGTGTCCACGGTAAACAAATGTATTATGTCGCCGATGCGCGTACGGGTGAAGCCATTGATGGTATGAATGTTTCATTCTTTGGTTATCGCCAAGAACATAAGGGCAAAGGCAATTACATTATTCACCACACTGAATTTGCTGAACACAGCAGTGAAGATGGTTTGCTCTATCTCAATCAAAAGGATGTTCAAAACAGCTATCAATGGCTGGCTATCGCCCGTGACGATTCAGGACGTATGGCTTATTTGGGTTTCCAACATATTTGGTTTGGTAACTACCATTGGAGCACGTATCAAAATTATAAAAACTTTTTTATGACTGATCGTCCGGTTTATCGACCAGGCCAAACGGTCAATTTCAAAGTTTGGTTACGCCAACCGAAATACGATCAGCAAGATGTGAGTGTGTTCGCCAAGAAACAAGTGACCTTGTTAATTCACAATGGTAAGAATGAAAAAGTTCATGAGAAACAATATACCTGTGACGAGTATGGCGGCTTTGATGGTAGTATAGAACTCGGTGATGATGCGAATCTTGGTCAATATCGCATGTGGATTAAACATCACGGTAGTGGTCAGGGCCATTTCCGCGTTGAAGAATATAAGAAGCCTGAATTTGAAGTAACGGTTGATGCACCTAAAGAACCAATCGCCTTAGGTGAAAAATTTACTGCAACGATTAAAGCCAATTATTATTTCGGCGCACCGGTAACTGATGCGAAAGTGGTGTATAAAGTGCACCGCCAAGGCCAAGATAAACAGTGGTATCCTGCGATGCCATGGGACTGGTTTTATGGCAAGGGATACTGGTGGTATGCGCCCGATTATAATTGGTATCCAGGATTCCGCGAATGGGGTTGTCGTGCGCCGTATCCATGGTGGTGGCACCGTCGTAATGATCCGCCTGAATTGTTATTAGATAATGAAGTGGAAATCGGCAAAGATGGAACCGTTCAATTTGAAATAGATACGTCATTAGCAAAAGCTATGCAGGGTGACCGTGACCACGTCTACACGATTACTGCAGAGGTCGTTGATAGATCACGTCGTACTATTGTCGGCTCTGGATC
Source organism: Planctomycetota bacterium (assembly GCA_028280785.1). GTDB lineage: Bacteria > Planctomycetota > UBA11346 > UBA11346 > UBA11346 > JANQLF01. Next base: position 26,325 of record JANQLF010000243.1, on the reverse strand, counting down.
GATCACCGCAGCACGCAAACCATTCCAAGTAACGATGTGGTTAAATAGCGGCTATTATCGCAAAGGTGATACCATTCACGTAAACACGGTTGCACAGACTATCGACAATAAACCTGTTGAAGGTGCAGGTGTCCTAAAATTATTCAAAATTACCTACGATGATAAACGCATTCCAAAAGAGGAAGAAGTTGGGTCATGGAAAACTAGTTCAAATCCAGATGGAAAAATGAAGCATCAACTCACCGCTGGGGAAAAAGGCCAGTATCGTTTGAGTTACGTGCTGACTGATAAAAAAGGCCGCAGCATCGAAGGCGCTTACCTATTTAATATAATTGGAGATGGTGCTGCAGATGATGACTTTAAATTTAACGACATCGAAATTATTTTAGACAAGCAGGATTACAAAGTAGGTGATAAGGTAAATCTCTTAATTAATGCAGACCGTCGCAATCAACAGGTGCTCTTATTTATTCGCCCGGTCGGTGGCATGTATCATGAACCACAGATGCTGACTTTGAGTAAGCGTAGTACCGTGGTACCGATTACGATTGAAACCAAAGACATGCCCAACATTTTTGTTGAAGCAGTTTGTGTCAGTAATGGTAGGGTTCATCAGATAGCCAAAGAAATCATCGTACCGCCTGCAAGTCGCGTGCTTGGAATTGATATTGAACCAAGCAAGACGCGTTATTTGCCTGGTGAGAAAGCCGAAGTAACGATGAAGGTAACAGGCGAAGATGGCAAACCATTTATCGGTTCAACAGTGGTCGCTATTTATGATAAGGCACTCGAATATATTGCTGGTGGCAGTAATGTCGGCGAGATCAAATCGTATTTCTGGAAATGGCGTCGTCATCATAATCCACAAACCTACCATAATGCGATGCGTTACTTCCGTAATTTAGTCAAGTCCGGTGGTAAACACATGAGTAACCTTGGTGCTTTTGGTCATCTCGGTGACATAAAAGAAAAAGCTGGTCGAAAAGGTGATGCGGAAGGAAAAGATGGTGGTGCAATTCGCGGTGAGCGACGCATGCGAGCTAAAAAACAAGCGGGTAATTTTGCAGCACCGGCAGCATCACTAGCCATGGACAAAGCAGAAGAATCTGTCGCCGAAAAAGAAATGGATGATGCAGTTGGTGGCCAAGGTGGTGCTGATGGCCCTGATTTAGTCGAACCACAAGTGCGGAGTAATTTTGCTGATACGGCTTTATGGGTAGCAAATATTACCACTGATGCCAATGGTCATGCTAAGGTTCAATTAGATATGCCAGAGAATCTCACTACGTGGATGATTAAAGTCTGGGCAATGGGCCATGGTACACGTGTTGGCCAAGGTGAAAATGAAGTCATCACCAGTAAAAATTTAATTATTCGCATGCAGGCACCGCGCTTCTTTGTTGAAAAAGACGAGGTCGTTCTTTCTGCAAACGTGCATAATTATCTGGACAAAGAAAAAGAAGTGAGTGTTCAGCTTGAGTTGGATGGCAATCAACTCAAAGCGATGGATAAATTAAAACAAACAGTGAAAATAGCTGCTGGTGGTGAAGCGCGTATCAACTGGCGCGTTAACGTTGAAAACACTGGCGAAGCAGTGATACGCATGAAAGCATTATCAGACGAAGAGTCTGATGCCATGGAAATGAAGTTCCCTGTTAAAATTCATGGCATTGATAAAACTGAGTCGTTTAGCGTTGCTATGCGTCCAGATCAACAAAATGCGTCATTTAGCTTTGAAATTCCGGAGCAACGTTTACCAGAGCAAAGCCATATCGAATTCCGTTATTCACCAACTTTAGCTGGTGCCATGGTCGATGCGTTACCGTATATGCTCGAGTATCCATATGGTTGCACTGAGCAAACATTGAATCGCTTTATTCCAAGCGTGATTACTCAACGCATTATCTTAGACATGGGCTTGGAATTAGCTGATATTCGGGACAAACAAAATAATTTAAATGCCCAAGAAATTGGTGATCCCAAACAACGTGCTGCCCAATGGAAGCGTCGTGGCTGGAAATCAAGCCCGGTTTTCGACGAAGCTGAAATGCAGCGCATTGTGAAAAAAGGTGTGCAACGCTTAACTGATATGCAATTATCTGATGGTGGTTGGGGTTGGTTCTCTGGTTGGGGTGAGCAATCAACACCACATACCACGGCAACCGTTGTCCACGGTCTACAAGTGGCCAAAGCCAATAAAATTGCATTAGTCCATGGTATCTTAGATCGTGGTGTTATGTGGTTGCGTACACACCAAGAGAAACGTTTAGCTTGGATATTAAAAGATCGCAAACATCGCAGCGCTTATAACACTGACGCTTTAGTGTTCATGGTTTTAACCGACGCAGGTCATAAAGATCCACAAATGCAGGAAATCCTTTTTGAGGATCGTTTAAAATTATCAGTCTATTCACAAAGCATGTTGGGTTTAGCCTTTCATAAACTCGGTGATGAAGCCAAGTGGAAGATAGTTAAGCAAAACATCGAACAGTATCTGAAGCAAGACGAAGAAAATCAAACCGCTTGGTTGAATTTACCAAATGGTGGTTACTGGTGGTACTGGTATGGCAGCGAAATCGAAGCACATGCCTATTACTTAAAATTATTGGCTAAGGTAGAACCGAAGAGTCAAGTAGCGAGTCGTTTAGTGAAATACATGTTAAACAATCGTCGCAATGCGACTTACTGGAATTCAACGCGCGATACCGCTTTATGTATCGAAGCGCTTGCTGATTACATGCGAGCTTCTGGTGAAGATAATCCGAATGTTGATCTGGAAATTCTTTACGATGGTAAGGTGGTGAAGACCGTGCATATCGACAAAGATAATTTATTCAGCTTTGATAATGTCTTCTCGTTAAGCGCCGATAAAGTAACTAGTGGTAAGCATACCATTAGTGTGCGTAAGAAGGGCGAGACGCCGTTATATACCAATGCCTATGTAAGCTATTTTACTAAAGAAGATCACATCAAGGCTGCTGGTTTAGAAGTCAAAGTTGAACGCCATTATTATAAATTAGTCCAAGACAAAGAGGCGAAGCAGCATCAAGCTGGTGCCGAAGGTCAAGTCATTGAACAGAAGAAAGAAAAATGGGTACGTCACCCGATCAAGAATCTTGATGAAATTAAGAGTGGCGATTTAGTTGAAATTGAACTGACCATTCACAGTAAGAATGATTATGAATACATTGCGATTGAAGACCTCAAAGCCGCAGGTTTTGAACCAGTTGATCAACGCAGTGGTTACATTAACGGTGGTATGCGCGCCTATCGTGAATTACGCGATGATCGCGTTACCTTCTTTGTTCAGAACTTGGCTCGCGGTAGTCATAGTGTCAGTTATAAAATGCGCGCTGAAATTCCTGGTAAATTCAGTGCCTTGCCAAGTAAGATCTATGCGATGTATGCACCAGAACTACGCGGCAACGCCGATGAAATTAAAATCAAAATCGCTGACAAAGAATAAGAGCATGAAGACTAAAAACCCGCGCCAATCGGCGCGGGTTTTTTAATGTAGCGATTAGTAAGACATGCTGAGCCGATATGCAGCCAAGGTTTTCGGACTGAACTATTACTGGCTTTTGTGTATTGTTTGAAAGAATTACACACCCGCAGCGCAGGGCTGTTGTATTTTCTATCCCATAACCCACTGGTACAGGCATGCTTGAAGGTAAAGAACTGATTGCGGCGACCAATGTCTATGCTGAAGAGCATAAGGGCAAATCGTGGTGGGTCGTGCTTTCGACCATGGTACTCTTTGCGGCTACTGAAGTGGCCATCTGCTATACCAGCAATTTGTGGGGTATTATTGGTCTGAGCATTTTAGCTGGCTTGCTCTTGGTGCGACTCTTTGTGATTTACCATGATCATCAACACGGTGCGATTTTACGTGGCTCAAAGATGGGCGCAGCGCTGATGTGGGTCTGGGGTGTTGTGACCTTGGCAGCGAACAGTGTGTGGAAGGATTCGCATAATTATCACCACCAAAACAATTCTAAATTACGCGGTGCACATATCGGTTCCTATCCGATCATGACGAAAGATAAATATCTGAAGAAAGATCGCGACACACGCGCTAAATATTTATTTATGCGTCACCCGTTGACCATGTTCTTTGGCTATTTTTTTGTTTTTCTTTTAGGCATGTGTTTTGTTCCAGCTAAAAAAGATATTAAAAAACATTACGATTGTTTGATTTCGTTATTAGTGCATATCGCTTTGCTTGCTGTTCTCTTTACCTTTTGCCCATGGCAGCTGGTATTATTCACGGTTATTATTCCGTTTAGCATCATGGCTTTAGTCGCGGCGTATTTCTTTTACGCCCAGCATAACTTTCCTGGTGTGGCCTTTGTAAAAAATTCAGAGTGGACCTATGTTGGTGCGGCGCTGAATTCGACCAGTTATATGAAGATGAGCTTCGTCATGCATTGGTTCACGGCCAACATTGGCTATCACCACATTCATCATCTCAATGCGCGTATTCCCTTTTATCGTTTACCAGAAGTCATGCGTGAAATGGAAGAATTACAAAATCCTCGCTGTACCAGTTTAAGCCCATTGGAAATTTGGCGCTGTCTGCGTTTGAAAGTCTGGGATGCCGAGGCCAATGCCTTGGTCCCATTAAGCGCGCTTAAATAAGCAACATGATTTGATATTGCTTTCATCCTTAGTCAGCACATCGTGTGCAGCGTTGTGGCCAAGGGTAAAAAGAAGAAGCAAAAACAAGAACAGCAGGATGAGATCGTCGATCACAAGACGATCATGAAACACATTGCGGCGCTTGGCCTATCTAATGAATACCGTTATTGGGACTGGTGCCGTACGAATAATTTTCCAGTACGGCTGGAGAAAAGACCTTCTGAATTAGCAATCGAGCTTGAGACAGAGCAAAAAAAAGAGGCTAAGCACCAAGCTGCTTTAAAGGCAATGCGTAATCCGCGTAAGCTTATTCATTTAGCCTGTACTGATACGATTGATACTGAGCGTGTACAGCGTCCAGCCATTGAGCATTTTTGTCAGGCTATCGAAAAAAGCTCGGAGAAACCTGAAGACCGCGCTAGTTTAGAAGCCATGCTCTTGGTGATAGAGAAAAAATCAGATTTGTTGTTTGAATATGATACCAGTCAGTTTGGCCAGCATTATTTTATCGACGCATTTATTCGTATGCATCAACGCAAGGCTCAGTGGGTGCGCGAAATCGATTCATGGTCTCCAAAATCTAAAAATGCCTTCCGTCGCTTTGCTTCATTGGTTGAACATTTATTTGCTAAATATCCATTGCCGCGCTTTTTATCGAATGTGTGGTTGCGTAATGACCAAGGCACCTATCGCTATCGTGACTGGTATGTGCATTTGGGTTTAGGCCAAAATATTCGCACGGCTAAATTACCGGTAAAAATGACTAAAAAAGTTGCTCACCATTTCATGACTGCCCCTGATGATTATTCCGTTGAACAAGCTATTCGTTGGGGACAGATCCATGCGATGCAAGGTGATAAGCGTTTGTGTGAGGCTGTGGTGCCAACACGAATGTTTAAAGATTATAAAAATGATGAGTTTTGGCAGACGGTCTTGGCGTTTTTTGTCGATAACCCGTTATTGAATCGCCGTCACATCGGACCGATCATCGATTATATATTTTTCCAAAAATTTGATACCCAAGAGTTTGTCGTTGGTCCAGGTGAAACCGAAACGCGTCAGCCGCCACAACCAAATATGCGCATGAAGGGGCGTAACCCAGAAACCTTATTGAAGCAAGTTGATGAGTGGCACCTGCAGCTTGGTCGATCAGCGCCGTCAAAAACATTATTTTTCAAACGTTCTGGTGTTATGCCCTTTGAGCATGTTAGTGGTAATAAAGAGTATAAAACTAAGTGGACTATTCGGGAATTATTATCTGGTGTGGAATTGCGTGATGAAGGCCGTGCCATGCATCATTGTGTCGCGAGCTATGCCTATGATTGTGCTAAAGGTCGCTGTTCGATTTGGTCCATGGAGGCTGAAACCAAGGATGGCAAAAAGAAACATTTAACGATTGAGGTTGAACGAAAACGCATTGTCGAAGCACGTGGACTACAAAATCGCGTGCCAACCGAAAGCGAGCTAAATATCATCTATCAGTGGGCAGGTGCCGCAGGACTACAGGTGAGTCCATACCTTACTTGGGGTTCTTAGGACGCTTAGAATCGTATTTTTTTAAAATAGTTGGTAAATCTGAAAATATTTTACCTGCCATATCATATTTATACGATGATGTGCCTTCGATAAGTATGAATTCGTGACAGCCGTAACAAAGTAAGGCTTGGTAAGTTTTGTTATGAGAATGCCATTCGATAGCATAATCAGGGTGAAAGCCGCCACAGCGCTTGCCGCGAGTATAAACCGCAAAGCTTTTGGTGCTACTGAGCGCGTTGCGAATGATACCGGTATCCTCTTTATAAGCGAGTGATTTCGGCGTATAAAAAGGATACTCACCAATCTTCACTGTTTTATTGCGTTTTAATTCTTCCTTTAATAATGACCCTTCTTGATTCTGATGTGGCAGCCCTTCGTAAATAAAAATACTATTAACCTGTCTAATCGAATTACGTATATCGTTAGAAGAACTGATTCGAGAACTAAAGTCACAAGAGGTGGTGAAAAGGCAGATAATAACAATGATAAATTTCATATGCAGACATCATAATGGCGATAGAGTTTAAACATTGTCTATTTGTAATAGGTCAATGCATGTGTGTGCATGGGACATGGCTATCACGTGTCCGGCATCAAGGATAAATTGAGCATGCTGCACAGCAGTAATGACAGGATCTTTTTCACCGTGCACTCGTTTGATATGTTCTTCTGGATAGTCGACACCGTTCCAGGTTTTAATCGCTTCACACATGGTCTTTAAAAATGCTGCATCGGTTTGTTTATACATGTCGCCGAGCATACCGCTTGAAGAACCAGCAATAATTTGCGTAAAGCGCCATGGGGTAATTTTCGTAATTGGCCCGAGTAGACGAATGAGGGGATTGATTTCTTCTAGGCACATTGCGCTACCAATCAAATAAACGCGCGCGCAATTACAGATAGCTGCAATTTCAAGCGCAACCATGCCGCCCATCGACGAGCCACCAACACAATCGGATTCTGTAATACTATGTTCATCAATAATTCGCTTGGCCACATCTTTGAGTGTTTGTTCACCCTGATAGCTAGGCCAATCTAAAAAAATTAAATCATCCAGATTGCGCCAAGGGCCTTGGTACATTGCTGATGTCGCGCCCATGCCGGGGAGTAGGTAGGTGGTCATTTATTTGTTGTATCTACTTTACTATCATTGTGATTTTCGGCAGCTTTAATTATATCCGTGCCAGACCTCCATAAATCAGGTGCTTCTACTTCCTCATACCCGACAAGGATTTCGAATTTGCCTAGGGTAAGAGTGCCTTCTTCTATTGACCAAGGAACAAAAACACTATTCACACAATGCTTAGTATCTTGAGCGCTTGTAACCCTTCTATCATCTGAGCAGCTACAGAATAGAGCGCAGATCAGCAATATAATGATTTGCATGTCTAAAAGACGGACAAGCGACCAACTGCTTTCTGCAATGGCAATCCATTTCAATAACAGGACTTATGACTATCAGATGTGCTAATACTCCTATGCTAAAAGGATTTAGCTTGATTCCTCAGATTAGGCCCATAATGCCTCTGTTACAGTCATGGCTAAGTCAGAAACCATCGTCCAAATTGCCGAAGCAGCCGGCGTCTCCGCGACCACCGTGTCGATGGTGATCAATGGCAAGGCTGACAAATATCGCATAAGCAAAAAGACTCAGGAAAAAGTGCAGTCGGTCATTGCTAATTCCTCCTTCCAACCGAATCAGCATGCGCGTTCGCTACGCACTAATAAAACCATGACGCTGGGTTTAATCGTTGCTGATTTAAGTACCCATTATTTTTCTAATATTGCCAAGACTGCTGAGCGCCACGCGCGCAAACAGGGTTATCAATTATTAATTGTCGATTCCGATAATAATCCTGACAACGAACGCACCTTAGTTGAGCAATTACATTTGCGTGGAGTTGATGGTATTATCGTCGCGACAACCCAATCGCGTTGGTCGAATGGTTTTGATGGACCTGTGGTATTTTTAGACCGCGGTACCAATGCCCAACAATCAGTAGTCGCCACTAATAATCGCGATGCGACCTATGATTTAGTCAGTGCCTTAATTAAAGCTGAATTAATCGATGATAATGTCCGTTATATCGGTGGTGATACCAATATCACGACTGCACAAGAACGTTGGCAGGGTTTTGCCGATGCGCTTAAAGACAACGGTATTAATCCACGCACGATTGTTCGCTATGACGGTAGCTTTAGCAGCGAATGGGGTAGCGAAGCGATGCAAGCCATTCATGACAGTGGCTTTAAAAACGGCGCTATTTTTATGGGCGCGCAAATGTTAACCGAAGGTGTTTTGTCATGGTGGCAGGATCAAGGCCTAAGCATTCCTGAAGGAATTACTTTGTGCGCCTTTGACGATCATCCGTTTCTTAATTATTTAAACGTTCCTGTTTCAACAGTTGAACAGGATATTCATGGCTTGGCCACTGCAGCGGTCGATCAAGTCATTCAACATATTCAAGACGAAAACAAAAAATCTGAGCAGCACATCGTGCCTGCCCGGCTACATATTCGACATGGAGGAGAATAAATCATGTCAGCTCAAGTAATCGAAGCAGTTAAATCACAATTTCCTGGTGCAGTCGTACCTGAGGTACCACAAGCGCCAAGCATTGATAAAACCAAGCAGGTCTTGCTCGCCACCAATGGTGACCTACGCGAAGTAGCCAACAAAACCTGTTGGGAAGTGCAAAATGATTTTGAGCAACGTCTCAATAAAGCACTGGGTGAAAAGTTTAATTACGAAAGCGTGCGCGTGCATCCATTTAAAGATGACAAGGGTCATGGCTTTATCGGTAATCAGCGCGAAGGCAGCGATGCATTTTTGGGCTGTGATGAAGAAGCACCTATTATTGTCTTGCTGACTGCGTGGCAGTATTCACACCACATTGCGCCATCATTAGCCAAACATAAAGGACCGATTTTAATTCTGGCGAACTTCGACGGTACCTGGCCGGGCTTAGTTGGCGCATTGAATTTATGCGGATCCTTAACTGGCTTAGGTCGTGAGTATTCACGTCTGTGGTCACAAAATTTCGACGATGATTTCTTCTATGACAAACTCGGTGAGTTCTTGAAGACTGGTAAAGTTACCCATGACATTTCGCATATCAAAGAAATCGACGCATCGCATGCAGCAGTTAAGAGCGAAGCTGGCCAATACGGCGAATTGGTCGGTGAATACATTATGCGCCGTAAAGAAATAATGGGCTTATTCGATAATTTCTGCATGGGCATGATTAATGGCGTCTTCCCACAAAAAGCTTTGAGCGACATTGGTATTCCAATGGAAGGCCTATCACAATCAGCGCTGCTTTATGAAATGTCTTTAGTTGATGACGCGACCCGCGAAGAATGCCTGCAATGGTACATCGACCGCGGTATGCAATTTGACTTTGGCGAAGATGGGGCGACCGAATTAACCCGCGAGCAAGTTAAAGAACAATGCGCGATGATGATCGCCATGGTGAAATTTGCTGATCGCTTTGGTTTGACTGCTGTTGGTGTTCAATACCAGCAAGGATTAAAAGATTCATGCGCTGCGTCTGATTTCGCTGAAGGTACCATAGGTAGCACCGAACGTTATCCGGTGAAAGATGACAACGGTAATGTGATTCGTGAAGGTAAGCCAATTCCATGCATTAATGAAGTCGACATGGGTACCGGTATTCCACAAATTATGCTGTTCCGTTTATTGGATTCACTCGGTCTTAATTCAGAAACGACGCTGCACGACATTCGTTGGGGTAGCGAATATGAAGGTGAGTTTTACTGGGACTTCGAAATTTCTGGTAACGTGCCGTTCTCACACCTCAAAGGTGGTATTGCGGGTGCAAAAGGTTACCGTCAACCAGCCATGTATTTTGCCAAAGGTGGTTCAACTATTTCTGGCCAATGTAAAGCTGGTACCTTTATTTGGGCGCGTGCGCATTACGAAGGTACTGAAGTACATATGCACGTTGGTACTGGTGACGCTGTTGAATTGCCAGACGCCGAATTCCAACGCCGCTTAGATTCAACCACGGCAGTATGGCCATTGATGAATGTCAAATTACATGGTCTCGGTCGCGACGAATTAATGGCAGCACATCAAAGCAACCACATCACCGTTGCCTATGTGCCTGAAGATAAATTGGAATTTGTTACGCGTGCTTTTGCAGCAATGTCACTCAAGCAGGGCATGCGTGTACACGTAGCCGGTTCAGCAAAGATCTAATTGAAAATACCCCTCGGGTTATAATCCCGAGGGGTATGTAATTAAGGAATAAAATATGGCGTATGTCATTGGTTTGGATTACGGCACTGATTCGTGTCGTGCAGTTTTAATTGATATGAGTGATGCTTCCTGCGTAGCTTCAGCTGTACATCCCTATGCACGTTGGGCGCGTGGTGAATATTGTGACGCCGCCAATGAACAATTTCGTCAACATCCATTAGATTATTTAGAAGGTTTAGAATTTGTCGTCAGTGAAGTTTTAAAAGCTAAGCCTGAAGCAGCTGCTGATGTTAAAGGGATTGGTATCGATACCACTGGTTCAACACCGATTGCCGTAGCTGCAGACGGTGAAGTCCTGGCATTAAAAGATGAGTTTAAAGATAATCCCAATGCGATGTTTATTTTATGGAAAGACCACACGGCTTTAGCTGAGTCTGATAAAATAAATGAATTAGCCCATAGTGGTGATTACCCAGACTTCACCAAATACAGTGGTGGTATTCATTCGCCCGAATGGTTTTGGGCTAAGGCAGCGCATATTTTATCAATTGATGAGCAAGTCGCTGATGCAACGCACAGTTTTATTGAGCACGGCGATTGGTTGCCGGCGTTGCTCGCTGGCATTACTGATGCCAAAGCAATTAAACGCAGCCGTTGCTTAGCTGGCCATAAAGGTATGTGGCATGCCGAGTGGGATGGTTTTCCGAGCGATGCATTTTTAACAGCAGTTGAACCGAAGTTAGCTAGCCTACGTGATCGCATGGATCAAACAACTTACACCATGGATAATCAAGCTGGCACCTTGTGTGCGGCGTGGGCAGAAAAATTAGGACTGCCTGAAGGTATCGCGATTAGTGTCGGCGCACTCGATGCCCACATCGGTGCGGTTGGTGCAAATATTAAACCAGGCATGTGGTGTAAAGTCATGGGCACCTCGACCTGTGATATGGTCGTGAGCTCTTATGAAGATATTGGTGATAAAATAATTCCCGGTATTTGTGGCCAAGTTGATGGCAGTATTTTAAATGGAGCGATTGGCTTAGAAGCCGGACAAAGTGCATTTGGTGATGTCTATTCCTGGTATCGCTCATTGTTATTGTGGCCAATTCAAGCCATGGGTGGCGATGAAAGTCAGTACGAAAATATTTTAGTCAAACTTGGTGAAGAAGCAGCAACATTACCAATTGGTGCTGATGGGATTACTGCACTCGATTGGCATAACGGCCGTCGCACACCTGATGTGAATCCACATGTAAAAGCAGCTATTTCCGGAATTAAATTAGGAACCGATGCGCCGCGTTTGTATCGCGCTCTTGTCGAGGCAACTATTTTTGGCTCAAAGGCAATTTACGATCGCATGGCTGAGCATGGTGTCAGTGTTAATCGAATTGTCGCTTTAGGTGGTATCGCCCAAAAATCAGAATTCGTCATGCAATGCATGGCCGATGTTTTGGACTGCGAAATTGTGGTGAGTGCTAGCGATCAAACCTGCGCCCTCGGAGCAGCGATGTACGCCGCCGTCGCCGCAGGCTTATGCGCGGACATCGACGAGGCAGGTAACAAACTCGACGCTGGTATTTGCGCGACTTATAAGCCGAATGCTGAAAATAAAGCAGCCTACGCAGCGGCTTATGCACAGTATCAAGCATTGGCTACCTATGTTGATGCTTAATATCTCTGTATGAGCAAACCCAACATAGTCTTTATTTTTACCGATGACCAACGCTTTGATACGATCAATGCACTAGGCAATAAAGCCATACAGACTCCCAATATGGACAAGCTGGTTTCTGAAGGAATCAGCTTTACTCGTGCGCATATTCCCTGCGGTACCTCGGGCGCAGTATGCATGCCAAGTTGTGGTATGTTATTAACCGGTCGCACTTTATTTCATTTACAGGGTGAAGGACAATCAATTCCGGAAGAGCACATTACTTTTCCACAATTATTACAAAGCCACGGCTATAACACCTACGGATCTGGAAAATGGCATAATGGACGGGCTTCCTTTACTCGTAGTTTTAATAGTGGCGCAGAAATATTTTTTGGTGGCATGGCCGATCATTGGAATGTACCTGTTTATGATTTCGACCCAAGCGGTGCTTATGATGCTCGATTAAAAGAAGTTAAAGATCCATTTAAAAATAATGATGTGATAGAACGCGAATGCGATCATATTCATAGTGGCGAGCATTCGACTGATATCATTATGCGTGCTGCTGTCGATCACATTATGAATTACGATGACGAAAAACCGTTTCTCATGTATATATCCTTGTTGGCACCACATGACCCGCGCACGATGCCGGATCGGTTTAAACAAATGTATCAGCCAGGTGACATTGAATTACCTGTGAATTTTTTGCCCGAACATCCATACGATACCGGGGCACTGCGTAATCGTGACGAAGTATTAGAAGCGCATCCACGTGAACCCGATAAAATCAAACAACATATTGCCGAATATTACGCTATGATAGCACACATTGATTATCAACTTGGCGAAGTAATGCAGGCATTAGAACAAAAAGGTGTAAAAGATAATACCTTAATCATTTTTGCAGGTGATAATGGTTTGGCCGTTGGTCAGCATGGCCTCATGGGTAAACAGAATCATTATGAACACAGCGTGCGCGTACCATTGATTTTTGCTGGTCCTGGTGTTCCGCAAAATGTACAAGCTGACTCCTATGCTTATTTATTGGACATCTACCCAACCTTGTGTGAGTACTTAGACATTGAGCGGCCACAAACAGTTGAAGGCCAAAGTTTAATCCCGGTTTTTAAAGATTCCCAGCACCATGTGCGCGAAGATTTATATTTTGCCTACTGTGACACCATGCGCTCGCTTAAGGATCAGCAGTATAAATTAATTGAATACAGAACTGAATCTGAAAAAGCGACGCAGCTATTTGATCACCTAAATGATCCAGACGAAATAAATAACTTAATAGATGAACCAGCGCACAGCGAACGAATTGCAGCAATGCGTCAGCGTTTACATGAATGGCGTGTTGAGTGGGAAAATAGTGGCCATGCGATGACCGAACAATTTTGGTCACGCTATTAATTATTGGATCTACGGCAGATACTGAGCATGACATAATCGGTGTTGTTATTTTACTTGCCCTAGAGTTGTGCTAGTATCAGGTCTACTGATATGAACCGTAATCACAGATATGCCGGTATTATTATTGCTCTGACACTGCTCTTTTGTTTTCGTGTTTGTGCGCAATTAATTCAGAAATTTTATCCGCTTGATATCCTTCCAGCTTTCGATCAATGGCAGAGTGGTGTCATGCCGTATCCAGTGTTGGTAGCATTTCAAATAGCTATACTCGTGTTTCTGCTTATTCATATTCTTAAACTTTCTCAGGGGAACATAGCACAGAACTACCGCCGTGGACGTTTTTGTCTTATCGCGGGCTCAATCTATTTTTTACTGATGCTATTTCGGTTAGTTATGGGATTGGGCTTTGCGCCTGAGCATCATTGGTTTGGGGCAATTATACCAACCATTTTTCATTTAGTGCTTGCGTCGATTCTGTTGACTATGTGGAAATATCATGGAATCACCAAGACAGCATAAGTCGAATATAATAAGCTATCTTGCTTATCCGGCACTGATCGCTCTAGGATTACTGCTGTATACCTATGGCGCGCCCGCGCTGTTGAATGCAGAGCTCATGGTAATAGCAGCTGTGACCTGTGCAGCCGTATGCATAAGCATATTAGAATACGTACAACCCTATAAGAAAATCTGGTGGCCGAATTGGAAAACTATTGGTAATGATTTGTTATTTATGGGCATCATTCAAATGTTGTTGCCGAGACTTTTGGCTTATCTCACAATGGTTTTATTGCTCGATAATATAGGTGGCATTATTGATTGTGCTTGGTGGCCAGGTGAGGCACATGTGGCTATACAAGTGGCGTGCATGATTCTTATGGCTGACTTTTTTAGATATTGGTTGCATCGTTTGGCTCACGAATGGGAACCATTGTGGCGATTTCATGCGGTCCATCACTCCCCGCATAATTTATACTGGTTTAATGTTGGTCGGTTTCATCCATTAGACAAAGGGCTTCAGTTTTTATTTGATGCACTGCCATTCATTCTCATAGGCGTTAGCCAAGAGGTTCTGAACATTTATTTTGTTTTCTATGCTATCAATGGATTCATTCAGCACTGTAATATAGACATGCGATTAGGCGTGCTGAATTATATTATAAGCGGACCTGAATTACATCGTTGGCATCACTCGAAAAAAGTAGAAGAGTCAAATACAAACTATGGCAACAATCTTATTGTCTGGGATTTGTTATTTGGCACCCGCTATTTACCCAGTGATCAATCTGTGGGCGATTTGGGACTAGTGAATGATGTGTATCCTCAGGGTTTTATACAACAGATGTTTACACCATTAACAGCGGGGGCAGATAAAATCCATGTTCTACTGCTGTCCTGTTCAGACACATTACGTAATGCATTAATCACTATGCACATGAGTGTAGTGGGACGGAGTCGCTTTAATAAATTAACTGCAATAGCACGAGAACCGCGCTCTACACAATTACAGGTACTTATGCAGATTATTGATAGACATAAACATACAAACTTTGGAAAAGATCATGATTTTGACCAAATAACTGATTACGAGAAATTTAGAGAGCTATTGCCAGTTCAAAATTATGAAGGCATAAGGCCCTATATAGAACAACAGCAATCAGGCATCAAACACGCATTAACAACTGAACAGCCGGTCATGTATTCGTTGACCAGCGGCACGGTCGATAAGCCGAAATTAATCCCCGTGCTTAATACGATGATACAGAGCGAACAACGGAATCAGCAAATCTTTTCTTTTTTACAATACCGACAGGCGCCGCGTGCATTTCGAGGAAAAATGTTTGGCATTGTCGGGGCCCCGATAGAAGGTTATTTAGAAAATAATATTCCTTTTGGTGCCGTATCTGGCTTATTTTATCAGAATATGCCGAAAGCAATGCGCAAGAAGTACCTAATCCCATCCATTGTATTTGGTATTAAAGACCATCAACTCAAATACTTATTGTGTTTGCGTATAGCAATGTCTGAGGAGTACATCAGTTATTTAGGCAGTGCAAATCCAAGCACTTTTTTGAAACTGCAATCGTTGATGCAGGAGTATGGCCATAAACTTATCGAAGATATTCGCAACGGTGATTTTCACCTAAAGGAAAAGCTAGAACCTGAAGTGTTAGGTGCCATTCAACCTATTTTGAAGGCAAAACCTCACAGAGCGGGACAGCTGCAATCATTATTAGAGCAATCACAACTGAGCATTAAAACAGCTTGGCCATATATAGCACTGCTGACGACATGGACAGGTGGAAGTTGTGGAATTGCATTGTCGCAATTGAAAAATGATTTACCCGATCAGTGCCAGATCATGGACTTGGGCTATTTGGCGAGTGAGATGCGGGGTACGTTTACTTTAGACAGTGAATCACGATCGGGTTTGCCAGTACTTGATGAAAACTTTTATGAATTTGTGGAAAAGAACCAATGGGAATCAGGCGATGGAGAATTCCTATTGGTAGATCAGTTACAACAAGAACAAGATTATTATATTTTTATTACGACAAAAACAGGACTCTATCGGTATCAAATTGACGACATTATCCGTGTTTCGGGAACCTATCAACAAACGCCACTGTTCTATTTCGTTCAAAAAGCTAAGGGCATTACGAGTATTACTGGTGAGAAATTATATGAATCACAAGTGTTACAGGCACTCAGGCAATTATGTGAGGATAAGCATATCTCAATGCCATTTTTCTTGGCTCAGGCAAATGTGGAAGCATCGCAATATGAGTTTTATATTGAATCTGATGACTTAGATGATTCGTTTTCAGATAACCTGGATGCTATGCTCTCGGTATTAAATGTTGAATACTGTGAAAAACGTAAAAGTGAAAGGCTTTTGCCGTTGAAAGTCTATGTGCTTCAGTCTGGGGCAGAAGATGCTTATAAAAATCATATGCTTCAGACAGGTCAACGCGAAGGTCAGTATAAGCTATTGCTCTTGACCTATAAAGATGAATGTGACTTTCCATTGGAGCGATATATTTAGCTATGCGCATTGCATCTATAGAAGCATTTAAGCTGTCGATTCCATTTAAATCTGCATTTAAACACAGTTCAGCAACGCGTGCAGAAACGTCCAGTATCTGGGTAAAAGTAATCTCAGACTGTGGTGTCGTAGGATACGGTGAGTCGTGCCCACGTAGCTATGTAACGCAAGAAACATTACAATCATCTTTAGACTTCATTAATCAAATAAGCGGCGAAATCATTGCAGAGATTCACGATATCAATCAACTGAAGGAATGGGTGCGACAGGAATCCGATCAGATCGATAAAAATCCCGCCGCATGGTGTGCACTTGAATTAGCCCTTTTAGATGTGCTGGCTCATGTGGATCATTGTTCGGTAGAATCTCTTTTAGGTCTTGCGGATGTACGCGATGAATTCACCTATTCTGCTATTCTAGGCGATAGCAGCATGGAAACATTCGAACGACAATTACAGCAATATCTTCACCTCGAAATGAATGATCTTAAGCTAAAAATTTCAGGCGAACGAGGGGTTGACCAGAAGAAAATGGAATTGCTTACCGAATCAAAGGGAATGATCGAAAACGTACGACTCGATGCAAATAATCTATGGCATGATGCCGAAACAGTTATTGATTATATATCACAATTGAATTATCCAATTTGGGCAATTGAGGAGCCAGTCGCTGCTTACAACTACGCGATGATGTTAGCTATTGCACAGCAAACACAGGTAAAAATTATTTTAGATGAAAGCGTCCTTAATGTGAAGAATCTTCATGCAATTGCGGATGAGGCGGAACATTGGGTAATCAATCTGCGTATTTCGAAAATGGGTGGAATAATACGCTCTCTAGATCTAGCACAAACGGCGAAGGGCTATGGTATGCCATTGATTATTGGTGCTCAAGTTGGAGAAACGAGCTTATTAAGTCGAGCGGCTTTAACGATTGCACAAACACATAGGCCGCTAGCCCAAGAAGGGGCCTTTGGAACGAATCTCTTAAGCGATGATGTCGTTGATAATCCAATCATGTTTGGCGGGCGTGGTATCTTGAATGTTGATACATATGCTTTTTCTGAAAAATGTGGCTTTGGATTAAGGTACAAGGACATCGATAAGTTTCTGACAAGGCCCAATATTAACAGAACATTTCTTTACTAGTAGCGTTAGTATCTCTATGCAGCGCTCAAATAAAATCCTTAGCATAGTCGGATTCTTTGTTGTAATTGGAATTTTACTGGCGGGGATTTATTACACTGATCCAGTAGTTCGTGTACAGATATGGTCAGATGTTCCTAGCATGAACGGTATGAGTAGTGATCAAAACGGAAATATTTTCATATCTGGCGGCGACGTTTTAATTAAATGTAATCAGCGTGGAGATAGAGCGTGGATAGCTCCGAATAATTTCGCAAATTACGATAAAAGTCGAGACGGGCGTTCAATATGCTGTGATAGCGATGGCAACGTCTATCTCATATCAAAAGGTGATCCGGGAAAGCATGGTGATCAAGGTGAATTTGTTTCCAGATTCGATAATAATGGGAAATTTATCTGGAGCAAAAAACTTGATATTCAAGATGCATCGACTGTGCGGAGTATGTGTATAGATAACAGTAATTTGATTTACTTATTGAGAATGTCGAAACAGCATGCATGCCTCAAAAATCGCCCACATAAAAATTACGAGCCACATGTTTATATTGATTGTGTGAATGTGAACGGAGACGTCTTGTGGACTCGAAAAAAGAAGTGCACCTATGATATCCATTCAATAAATATATGTGAATCCGAAACAGGAGGTCTTTTTTTAAGTTTCAACGAATTCAGTAATGATATGAAAACAAATATTTTTAAAGGAATGGTATTGAAAAAGATCAATGCACAAAGAGAAGAGCTGTGGTCAAAGCATTATGATAATAATTTTATTGCACATAGCCTTTGCCAAGATAGCAGTGATAATATAGTGCTGTCTGGTTACCAGTATATTGCTGGAAATTGTAGTGAAGTTAAAATATTGAAAAAAGTAGATAGTAACGGCAATGAAATTTGGTCTAAAACGTTAAATTTGGACAATAAAGTAAAATTATTCCGTTTGATTACGTGTAATTCGAGTAATGACATATTCATCTGTGTGTTTTTTGATAATAACCATAATGACCCCATGTCACATTTGATGAATGCACAGTCGTTTCTGTTGAAGTATGATGAAAATGGCAATTTGCTGAAAAAGCACGTTTTCGATATCGATCCAAAGAATGGTTTTGACATTCGATCTATGTGTTATGCATACAATGATTGCATTTATGTGACAGGGTTAAGTGCTATGGAAGCAGGTGGTGCCAAAACTGATGTAGTTTTTGCTAGGTTCGTTGGCTGGTAGAATACACATGCTGGAAATATCCATTATCCCATATGATCTCTTGGAATGGACCTCGTTAGTCCTTATCGTATTTGCTATAATGTGTGGGCTCAGAAGCAAATATCATTGTTTAACATCTTGGATGTTTATCACCGGGTGCCAAACAGCATTGCTTTCCTGTGTATATGTCATCGCCCAATCATTACTCTATATGGGCCTTCCGGGTTCATGGCGTGCTGAACCTATGTGGAATAGCGTAATCAGCATCCTGCTGAGATCGTTTGTGTTGAGCATTGTTTTTCTATTTATTAACTGCAGGAATAAAGAAGTGCTAAAAAATGTGAGGCATCGCTGGGTAATAATTCCTTTGTCTATACTGCTACTTGATGTTTTTATGTTATCGGGTCTGGCAGAATGCGTGCACGAATGGTAGTTAGCCACCCCTATAAAATTCTTGATTAGAATACGAGATTGTGATATTTATAGAAATCAGGGATCGTACATGTTGAGCTTTTTCAAGTCTAAAGAGACCAGGGAAGAACGTTTTTGGAACTGGGTTTCAAAGAACATCGATAAAATAAAAAATATAAGAGATGGCTCTGACCCAATGTTTGCGAAAGCCAATGATAAAATCAAAGAATATTCAGAGGGATTAGTCTTCGAAGTGAGTGGCAATGAAGTGGTCGTCTCGGCTGATGGCGATAAGAAATATTTCGATGATGTAATTAATTTGTGTGCAGCTGCGCCAAAAGATGCTGACTACAAAATAACCGGGTTTCGCCGTCCGATTGGATTTCTTACTATAAACTACAATGGAATAGAAATTGATTCGGACGATGTTTATTTCGAATATGAAATAAGAGGCGGAAAAGTAGATTTAAAACTTTATCATGAAGATTATTCAGAAGAAACACAAAACGATATTGGTGGTGCTCTATTTATAATACTCGATCACGGCGTTGGTGAATATAATGTCGAGATGAAATTGGGATATATAGAGTTTCTCAAATTAGAAGATACAACAGGGTTATTGCAGCTCAAAGAGTTAACTGAGATAGTTGAGTCTTTGGACTAAGAAAACACTACACAAGTATAAATTCACAAATGAATGACTTTAAGTGAATTCCCGCCAGTAGCACCATAGCCAAGCAGGACAACCAGGTCACCACGTCGGTTTGGATCAAGTAAGCGATGCCGAATGGCATCTTGGATACCAGCTTCAACTAATTCGTCCTGATCTTCCTGGAATTCGACCCACAATGGAACAACGCCCCAAAATAAGGACATGCGTCTCCAGATAGCTTCACTATAGCAAACGCATAAATACGGAAATTTACTACGCAATTTACTAATTAGATGCGCTTTTTCACTGCCATGACTGAATAACATGACACCCATGGCGCTCAGTTCGCGCGCGAGATATTGGGCAGATATAGTGAGTGAATAATCAATATTACTAAAGTGTGATAATTCGCGATCAGCTTTATTTTGCGGAACAAAATGGCTGGCTTCTGCCTCAATGGCGATGCGCTTCATTTCAGCAACAGCTTCAACCGGATAGGAGCCGCTGGCAGTTTCACCAGATAACATAACCGCATCGGTGCCATCAAAAATCGCATTCGCAACATCAGATGTTTCAGCTCGTGTTGGAATCGGATTGTCAATCATCGATTCAAGCATTTGCGTTGCGGTAATAACTAAACGACCATGTGCATTCGCGCGTTGAATTAAGTGTTTTTGAACGACGGGTAAGCGCTCGGTGCTTATTTCAATGCCGAGGTCACCACGGGCCACCATAATGCCATCGGTAACACGTAGAATTTCTTCGATATTATTGACCGCTTCAGGACGCTCAATTTTTGCAATAACAGGAATGCGTTTACCTGCATCAATGATGCGTTTTTTCAGATTTGAGACATCTTCAGCATGACGTACAAAACTTAAAGCAATGTAATCGATGTTATTGCGCAGCGCCCATTCTAAATCTTGCTCATCTTTTTCTGATAAGGGTGGTGCGGTGATACTGGCATCGGGTAAATTAATGCCTTTGTTATTGCTTAATTCTCCACCTACGATTATTTCACAATGAATATCGCGATCATCAACGCGAATCACTTTGAGGTTCAATTTACCATCGTTAATTAAAATGCTGGTGCCGACACTGACGTCTTTATGTAAATCGGGATACGTGGTGCCGACTAATTCTGCGGTGCCCTCTTCTATATCGCGGGTGCTGATGCAAATCTGTCGACCGGCATCGAGCATGACTGGTTCATTATCTTTTAATCGGCCAGTGCGAATTTTCGGTCCCTGTAAATCAACCAACACGGCAATCGGCCGTTGCATTTCTAAGCTTAAGTAATGAACCAACTGTAATCGTCGTTCATGATCCGCGTGCTCACCATGGCTCATGTTGAAGCGTGCAACGTTCATGCCGTTTTGATACATGCCCTTGAGCGTTGCTTCATCTTCGCTGCTTGGGCCAACGGTTGCTACAATTTTAGTCTGTTTGATGCCGCGCGCAGAGCGCATGTCATCATCAATCTTGCGATGAAAATAGGTAGTAAAACTGTCAGGCATTGCTGTTAATTTAATATGGCATCGATCCTGGCAAGCCATGCTATGTGATTAATTGTGGTTTAGGCTTCTAAGATCACCAGCTACAATGGATTATCGTGCTAAATATAGGCAATATGCCCGGTATTTGGTCCCATATAATTTGACTGGAGACTTTCAGCCCCATTCTTAGCGGCCCAATCAGAGAGGCTCAAGTCATGCCCGACTATCGTAGTAAGACATCCACTCACGGCCGTAACATGGCTGGTGCTCGTGCACTGTGGCGTGCGACCGGTGTAAAAGACGACGATTTTGGTAAGCCGATTATTGCGGTGGCCAACTCGTTTACCCAGTTCGTACCAGGGCACGTTCACCTCAAGGACCTGGGTCAAATGGTGGCGCGCGAAATTGAAGCTGCGGGAGCCATCGCCAAAGAATTTAACACTATCGCAGTTGATGATGGCATTGCGATGGGCCACGGTGGCATGCTCTATTCCTTGCCATCACGTGAATTAATTGCCGACTCGGTTGAGTATATGGTTAACGCCCATTGTGCAGACGCATTAATTTGTATTTCCAACTGCGATAAAATTACGCCGGGTATGTTATTGGCGACGATGCGCCTAAATATTCCAACGGTATTTGTTTCTGGCGGACCGATGGAGGCAGGTAAAGCCGTTATTGATGGTGAAGAAAAACGACTCGATTTAGTTGACGCAATGGTGGCTGGTGCTGACCCCAACGTTAGCGATGAAGCAATGGCTGAATACGAGCGTAGTGCTTGTCCAACTTGCGGTTCCTGTTCAGGCATGTTTACCGCGAATTCAATGAATTGTTTAACTGAGGCACTTGGTTTAAGTTTACCTGGTAACGGTTCCTTACTCGCAACGCATAGTGATCGCAAAGAATTATTTTTAGAAGCAGCGCGCACCGTGGTTAAAGTGTGCAAGCAATATTATCAAGATGATGATGACAGCGTTTTGCCACGTTCGATAGCCAGTTTCGAAGCTTTTGAAAATGCCATGCGTTTAGACATCGCCATGGGTGGTTCGACAAATACCGTTTTGCATTTATTAGCAGTTGCCCAAGAGGCCGAGCTTGCATTTACCATGCAAGACATGAACCGTTTATCACTTGATACACCATGTTTGTGTAAGGTAGCACCATCGACGAATAAATTTCATATGGAAGATGTACACCGTGCTGGTGGTGTACTGGGTATTTTAGCTGAATTACGTCGCGGCGGATTAATTAATGAAGGCGCGAAAAACGTGCACAGTGGTACCATTGGCGCAGCGCTTGATCGCTGTGATATTGTTACCACTGAGGATGCCAGTGTTAAAGAATTATATTCAGCAGCACCTGCTAATCGCCCAAGTGTGAATCCATTTACCCAAAGCGAACGTTGGTCACTTGATACTGATCGTGAAAATGGCTGCATTCGTAGTATGGAACATGCTTACAGCAAAGAAGGTGGATTAGCAGTTTTATATGGCAATTTAGCGCCAAACGGTTGCATCGTGAAAACAGCTGGTGTTGATGAAAGCATCTGGGTTTTTTCTGGTCCAGCAAAAGTTTTTGAAAGTCAAGAAGATGCGGTCAACGGTATTTTAACTGGTAAAATAGTTAAAGGCGACGTGGTCATTATTCGTTACGAAGGCCCACGCGGCGGACCGGGTATGCAGGAAATGTTGTATCCGACCTCGTATTTAAAATCTAAAGGTCTTGGTAAAGACTGTGCCTTAATTACCGATGGACGTTTTTCCGGCGGTACTTCCGGTTTATCTATCGGCCATGTTTCTCCTGAAGCCGGTGAGCAAGGTCCGATCGGATTAATTGAAGAAGGTGATACGATTAAGATTGATATTCCAAAACGCAGCATCGACATCGATATCAGTGATGACGAATTAAACAAACGCCGTGCGGCTATGGATGCCAAGGATGATGGGTGGCTGCCACTTGGCCGCGAACGCGTCGTGAGCAAAGCGCTGCAAGCCTACGCTGCGATGGCTACCTCAGCGGACAAAGGTGCTGTTCGTGACCTTAGCTTGCTGAAGATGTAGGAGTTATTATGCGTCCACTTATATTAATTTTATTCGTAGCTTCTTTATTCGCAGCCGAAGAAGGTGAAGCGATCATGCGTGTGCGCCCAGATACATGGGCCAAAGAGGTGATCGGCAGTGAAGTTGAGAATTTTTATAAGTTAGACGATAAGGTTTATCGAAGTGAACAGCCTGATGATGACGGTATGCAAGAGATCGAAAAATTCGGTATCAAATCGGTTTTTAATCTACGCGATCATCATAGCGATGATGATGAGGCTGAAGACACCAAGTTAAAATTATTTCGCGTCGAAATGAATGCTGGATCTATTACCCAAGAGCAATTAATTGAAGCCTTGGTTTTAATTCAAGATGCCCCCAAACCAATTGTGGTGCACTGTTGGCATGGGAGTGATCGTACTGGCGCTGTTTGTGCTGCTTATCGCATTGTGTTTCAGGGATGGTCTAAAAAGGACGCAATAGATGAATTGTATAACGGTGGTTATGGATTTCATTCGACGTTTTACAAAAATATACCGAAATTGCTGAATAAAATTGATGCGACAAAAATGAAAACAGCAGTCTTGGCTAAATCTAAAACACAAAAGCCAAAGGCTAAAGCCGAAGAAAAACCAAAGGTCGAAGCGAAAGCCAAAGAATAGCCCTGCTCATCTTGCGGTGAGGCTGTTATGAATAGGATTGGCTACAAGCGAGCCATCCTATGACAGCAACAGCAGAACGACCAAACGTCCTTTTAATTACCACTGATCAACAACGTTTTGACGGCCTGGGTATTAATGGTCCCGACTTACCGCTTGAAACACCAGTCTTAGACGAACTTGCTGCAGGCGGGGTCAATTTTAAACGTGCCTATACAACGTGCCCATCGTGTATTGCGGCACGGCGCAGTTTATTAACCGGACTACATCCAGTGACCCATGGTTTGCGTGGTTATGCCGATGGCTTGGAATGGGATCCACCGTTTACGCTCCCAGGTCTGCTTGGGCAAAACGGTTATCAAACCCAATTAATTGGTAAATTACATTTATTCCCTCAGCGCAAACGCTACGGCTATGACCACATGATTCGTAGTGAAAGCATGAACGATCGCTGGGAAACACCGATGCAGCCCGTAAACGATTGGGCTGATTGGATGAAGCAGCAGCACGGTGATTTCCATCCGTGTAATATTGGTCAAAATGGTAACGGGCGGGTGGCGCGTCCTTGGGATAAAGACGAAAAATTCCATCAGTCGTCATGGCTTGCTGACTGCGCTGTTGATTTCTTAACCAAGACACGCGATCCGAGTTGTCCGTTCTTTTTGCATTTAAGTTTCTTTGCACCGCATCCGCCGTTAATTCCACCACAAGCATACTTTGATAAATATTTCAGGCGCCACGATTGGCAGCCGAGTATCAGTGAGTGGACACCAGAGTTCAAAGAAATACCCAAAGGCATTCCGCCCGTTTCACCGACAGGTCCTTTTGCACTCAGTGAAATGCAAGATGCAGCATCCGGTTATTGGGGCTTAATTAATCACATTGATGATCGCGTTCAGTATGTGCTGCAGCGCTTTTTTGAATATGGCTCTGATCGGACTAAAGAACCAACGATTATTATTTTTACAACCGACCACGGTGAAATGCTCGGCGACCACCATTTATGGCGTAAATCATTGGGTTATGAAAGCTCAGCCCACATTCCGTTCTTTATCGCCTGGCGTAATATGGATTTAAAACAGAGCATCAGTAATGAATTGGTCTCATTAGAAGATGTCTGCGCTACGGTCTTAGATTTATGTGGTGTCGACATTCCAGCTGAATTAAATAATCAACTCGATAGTCGCAGTCTCGCACCAATTTTACGCGGTGAAAATGAAACGACACGCGAGCGTTTATTCGGTGAACACAGCGGCGGCTCGGCCAATCACTTCGTCGTTGAAGGTGATTACAAGTATATGTGGTTTGGCCACACCCAAGAAGAGCAGTTATTTAATCTTACCGAAGATCCCAAAGAGCAAAAAGACTTGTCGGCTGATACCGAAAAATTAGCACCGTTCCGCGATGCACTCGAAGCTCATTTAAAAGACCGTGATGATTATACGTTTAAGCGTGATGCATTAAAACCATGCGCTAATTCAGCGCCAATGGCGCTGTGGGGGTCGAAGCAGGATTTAATAAAGTAATCAAAATATGAACAGTAAGCGTCCGACTTTATTCGAATTAAATCAACGGGGCAGTCGCGATTGGCTTAAACGTTATGAAATACTCAAGGGACAGTATCTGGTAGAACAAGATGATATGGACCCAGGTGTAATTATGAGCGGTCAGGAAATTGAACCAATAATTGTCGATAATTTTCAAGATGCGTTGAAAATAATTACTGATACCAGTGACCAAGAGATTCGAATCACGATTTATGATTCAAATGGTGATATCGTACATGTGCATTGGGAAAATTAAGCTGTTGCCGCGCGTGCGTTGCGCTTGCTAACTGCTTCAGCCACTTGCTCAAGCGCCTTGCGCGTATCATCCCAGCCGATGCAGGCGTCGGTAATGCTTTGACCAAATTGCATCTGTTCGCTGATGTCTTGGCGACCCGCGACTAAATTACTTTCGATCATCATGCCCATGATGTGCGTATTGCCGGCGGCAATTTGGTCAGCGACATTTTTAATCGCTTGCGGCATTTGCGCGTGGTCGTGATTACAGTTGCCGTTGCCGGCATCAATCATCACGCGTAATGGTAAGCCACTTTTATCCAAGGTTTCTACGGTTTTAACCACTGATTCGATGTCGTAATTACTACCATTCGAACCACCGCGCAAAATTAAATGACAATCGTCATTGCCCTTGGTGGTTAAAAT
>JANQLF010000231.1 GCA_028280785.1 Planctomycetota bacterium | reverse complement strand
AAGGTACAGTGCTTTCTGGGCTTGCTAATTCTGGATTACGCAGACGCGCAATTTTTGTGGGTACGCCATAAAAATCTGCTAACTGACAGATTGACATATTAATCGCATCTTGATCAGTGACGGCGAGAATGAGATCAGTGTGACGGATACCAGCATCCTCAAGCATGCTTGGACTGAGTGCGCTACCGACAATGATTTGACAATCGACTGTGTTTTCTAGCTGAGCTAAGTGGCCTTCGTCGGGATCTAAGATAACCACGTCGAGGTTTTCACCTGCAAGTGCGGCAGTGAGGTTACTGCCGATTGTTCCAGCCCCTGCGATTAATATACGCATAGCCTATCGTATCAGCTTACTGAGCTCTTTAAAGCAGCCATGCCCAGCTTGGCGTTGCAGGCGCATGACAATACTTTCTGTCGGAACAACGACGGCGCCAAGTGAACGAAGCGCATCGAGGGCCATATCTTTGTTTAATTCGTTTCTGCTGGCACAAGCATCGCCTGCAATAATTACATTGTAGCCGTGATTAATTAAATCAGCCGCTGTACTTAACACGCAAATATGGGCTTCTATGCCACAAATGATTATATTATCCTTTTGACTATCAGCAAAATGTTGCTTGAGCGCTTGATCGTCACTGCAGCTGAAATGTTTTTTATCGAAGACCTGTGCTTGGGGTGCAAGATCACTGAGGTAGCTCAGAGTATGCCCAAGTCCTTTTGCATACTGCTCGCTAATAGTGATAGGAATGTCTAAGAGTTTGGCACCTTGAATGAGGATCGAGGCATTTTTTCCACAAGCTGCACTTTCTTGAATCTGTGGAATGATGGGGAGAAATGCTTCTTGAATATCAATAACTAAAAGCGCACTGTTATGTGCGTATATATCGAAATGTCCCATATTGTTTATCTACTCTATGACGGCCATGGCGACGGTAATATTATCAACGCCACCATAACGATTTGCTAAGTCAACACATTGCATGCAAGCAATTTGTAAATTTGCGCTATTATTAACAATGCTTTGAATTTCTAGATCACTAATCATATCAGTGAGACCATCGCTACATACAACGTATATATCGCCAGGAATTAATTCTTCGATAATGATATCAACAGTGATGTGATCCATGCCAAGCGCACGTGTTAAAATACTCGAGAGCATTTGTGCTTCATCGCTATTTGGGTCAAGGTCACCAGCACGTACACGCTCAGCAACTAAACTGTGGTCTTCGCTGACCTGCTCGATGAGGCCACGGCTGATGCGATAGATGCGGCTGTCACCGACATGACCCATGATTAATTGACGGCTCATGAAAGCTAAGGCGCAAATAGTTGTGCCCATGTCAAATAATTCAGGGTTTGCAGCAGCATGGCTCATGATTTTATCATTGGCTTCGAAGACTGAATTTTGCATCTGAGCTATGACACGTTCTTCATCACGCCAATCATCTTCTTTGAGCTCGCGCAATTTTGAACTTACTACATTGACTGCTAATTCACTAGCAACGTGGCCGCCCGCATGACCACCCATGCCATCACATACAATAAGAATACGGTCTTCTTCGTTGAAATAGAGCGAGTCTTCGTTTCCATCGCGAACGAGGCCCTTATTAGTTTGACCCGACATGGTGACTTTTCTCAACGTTTGCTGCTCCATGTTGCTTTGCATAGCTTCATTAATCCACCGCTAACGCAAGCAGGGTCAAATCATCATCGGCAGGGGTGCTGCCACGGAATTGACGGACACTATTCATCAAATGATCGAGCATTTCCTCAACGCCGAGATCAGCCTTGTCTATGATAACATGGCGCATGCGGTCAAAGCCGTATTCCTCTCCTTGGCGATTCATGGTTTCATTAAAGCCATCTGTATAAATCAAATAGACATCACCCGATTGAACTTGGGTTACTTCTTCCTGAAGGAGTTGCCTAAATAACTTACCACTCTTCATGCCAACAACCATGCCACCAGGTTTAATTTCATTAAATTCTTTAGTGTTACGATTGTAGTGGAGTATCGGATTATGTCCTGAGCGTATCCAGGTGATCTCGCGATTATCTGGATCGAGTTCTCCGTAACACATGGTGATAAATTTTTCACCTTTTAAATCATCAACTAATGCTTCATTCATTGATGAAATCACATCTGCAGGTCGGCCACCTTGTCTGGCAAAAATGCTTAAGCATTTGCGCGCCATCGACATAATTAATCCTGCTTCAACGCCGTGTCCTGAAACGTCACCTTGAGCAAAAATGATGTGACCATCATCTCGTTCTACAAATTCGTAAAAATCACCGCTTACTGTTGAACATGCTTCGTAACGAGTTCCAAAGGTGAAGCCTGGAATCTCTGGGCAATCATGCATCAAGCCTTTTTGTACACCTTGTGCGCGAATTAAGTCAGTGTTTGCTTCTACATTATGTAAGACTGCTTCAGGTGCTTCATCGTCATCCATCCAGCCGAACACATCTTCGGATTCATTATCAACAGCTGGTGCAGCTTCTTCGACAGGCTGCGCAGCTGGTATAGGCTCTGCTGCAGGTACTGGTTGTGCGGCAGGAACCGGTTGCGCCGCTGGAATCTCTGTCGCCGACGGTGTTGAAGGGGTTACGGCTGCAGGAGGAGCTTCATCGGTTTCGCTGAATAATGGATTGGCGTCTAGTGCATCGCTGGCTGCGTATTCTGAACTCGTTTCAATTTGTTTCGCAGGAAGTTTTCTGTTTTTGCGACTTGTGGTGCCTGTAACCCAATCATCTTTACCGCCACTCGGTAAGCCATCATCGTCGTCATCGTCAAAACCACTAACAAAATCTCCCATATCTTCATCAAGAGTCGAATAACCACCTGATTTGGTATAATTTTTTTTGTTATCTGGGAGTGTGCTTAAATTATGTTGAGTAGCAGGTGTTGGAGAAAATGCGCCATCATTTAAAGTCTGTGCACTTGGTGTTTGAACGGGTGCAGCAGCTGGCGGAATTTGTGCTTCTGGTGTCGCGGGTATTGGCGCAGCAGCAGGAACATCAGCAACAGGTGCAGCGGCAGGAACAGGTGCAGCTGCTGGGACTGGCGCGGCGGCGGGAACAGGTGCAGCAGCAGGTGCCGATTGTGAGTATTGTTGCTGAACTTGTTGGAGTGTTGCTTCTGGTTTTATGCCACGTTGGTCATAGGGATAAACGCTGCAGTGTTGCAATAAATGGTTGGCCATTTGATAAAGTGCGTTGCCTGAATTCATGCCTTGCTGAACGTCAGGAACAACACTCGTGCAGTAAGGACATATCCAGCCTTGCGGAGTATAATACTGCCAGATCGCTTGAGTAACGACGCGTTCTAAATTACTTGCTAATGAACTCGCACGTATCCCGTTATCGCGTGCTGCTTGAACTTGCTCAGCAGAATATTGTGTGCCTTTAGAAAAATTAGCGCAAGTTTTTAAATGGATGACCATTTGTTGAACGGTAAAGCTATCAAAACGACCATTGGCAATGCGTACACTTGGAACGCGTTTCAAACTTGTCGGGCTATACCAATAACCTTCATGGTCAAAAACTTGCCATGCGCTATTACTGCGTGCTTGGTCTTCGATATAAATGCTTAATAGGCGATCGTAAATTGCCTCATCACTTTGAATTTGTCCTGCGCCGCCTTTAAATTGTGAGCAACGACTGCCGAGATGACTTTCAATATGATGAACAAGGGCAGATTTTCCGGTTTTCGGTGCACGTAAATCTTTTAAACAATAAGGGCAAATCCATCTACCATCGTTGGTGTAATGTTGCCAGGCTGGATCCGAATTTAATCGATCACGAACCATCCCTGATGGCAGTATGTTCTTACTGCTGCTACCAACTCGACGAGGGGGTCGATTAGGGGAGGGCATGCACAACTCCAGCGCGAAGTAAAAGAGCTTAAACCGTTAGTGGTTTCGCGAATTAAGCCCTGTCTATCTTTAGATTAACGGGCAATCTGTCAATCTGTAGGGGCGCTGTCACTACGCTCAAATCGAGCTGTATCGGTAGGGAATCCATAGAGTGGTAGCCAGAATCGACCAAGGACAGCCGTGATAACCACAACCATCGGTCCGACTACGAAGCCCTTAACACCAAAGCTGATTATCCCGCCAACGAGGCCTAAAAAGAGCAGGAATCCAGTCCAGGCGTCTCGATCATGGATCTGACGACCAAGATGATTACGTACCCAGTCGATTCCGTAGTTGGCTATGAGAGAGAGCAGGGCAATGGATATAGCCGTGATGTAGTTTTCGTGGCTCCAGGACAGTGCGGCTAGGGGTAACCAAACCATAGTTAGACCCACGACAGGCAACAGGCTTAAGACTGCTGCTAAGATGGCGACCAAGATGAAACTGTTGCCTGTTAAGAGGGCTGCAATCAGGCCCATAGCGATGCCCTTGGCAACTGCAGTGCCAACAGTGTCGTTGAGTAAGCGGACAATGACTTGGAAGTGATGTTGCTTCATCTCTTCCTGTTGGGTCGGTGTGAGCGGGGTGTAGTCAAGAAACACCTTCACCAATCGTGGCCCGTGTGCATAGAAAAATGCCAGCGCGACCAGAGCTAATATAAATTCAGCAAGTCCACTTGAGCCCTTGCTGAGGAAATCCATGAATTCGACATTAAAATCATTGGCTAAAAATTCGGAGAATTGTTTATGGATCGCTTCAGGGTCTATGGGCAATTTGTGGTAAAGGTCTTTAATGGCCATTGCTTGATTGCTAAAAATACTTGCAAAGCGATCTATCGATGCGGGTTCGCGTTTAGCGACACCGATTAAAACGCCAAATGCTTCGCTAATTGACGGAATAGCAGTGAACATAATGAGAAAAATTGGGCTTAACATTATCAGTACAAATAAGACGGCACCTACCGGTCCGCATATTTGTTTGCGAATTGTTGGTCTTACTTTAGGAAACCATTTGGCGAATATATTTTCAATCGGTTTGTAAATTATCGGATACGTGATAGAGGCGATGGCCATGGCCAAAAGCAACGGGTCGCGAAGTGGTGCTAGGACCGATGCGAGTAGCCAAATGGCGCACATCAGCAGCAGCAGCAATAAAATATGCGGCAGCCAAAGAGTTATATGTTCACGAGGATTCATGTATTAACGCCCGTGGCGTAAACGTTCTGCCAAATAATTATCAAGATTTGGATTTTCTTCGATAGCCTTGGCAGTCTTTTCAACATCATATTCAACGCGTCTGAAAATGACGGTCACTGAACTTGGGTCGTCGTTGTCAATAATACAATAGCTGGCACGGGTATCACCATCGCGTGGTTGCCCAACTGAACCAATATTAATTAAAGCTTTTTCACCTTGTTCGACGAAATAATTTTGTCCCCATAAGTCATCTGGCTTAGTGAATGATAAATCTTCAAGGAACACACCAGGAACATGGGTATGGCCAACAAAACATACGTGTGGAATAAGATTGAAAATTTCTCTCATCTTTTCAGTGTTACGACAATCGCGTGGCAATACATATTCGCGAGTTGGTTCACGAGGGCTTGCATGAACAAAGAGGAATTTGTCGTCACGCGCTTGCATTTTTAATTTATTTAAAATATCCCAACGCTTGCTGCGCGTTTCATCACTGCCATCGGCATTGAGATGATCGCGAGTCCAATCAATCGCACGTTTTGCGCGTGGATTAAAATGTAATTCATCTGCAGAGTTGAGGAGGGCTTCTTCGTGATTACCCATCAAGACAACGCCACATTCGTAGCACAGGTCTAAACATTCACCTGGGAATGGTCCATAGCCGACAATATCGCCCAGACAAATGAGTCGTTGGACGCCTTGTTCCTGCATGTCTTTGATCACCGATTCCAGGGCTTCTCTATTGCCGTGAATATCGCTGATGAGGCCTTGGATCATATCAGCGAGGAACCTTTCTCTGTAAACGTTTAGAATACCTGAAGCTAGATAATTTAGTGATGCTGGGATAGTCGCTATCACAGGCACAGCCTGATTGGCGCTCATATCTCACACACCGAAAATTAACGCGCCATCATTGTGTAATGGAACTGAGCTCTGCCAAGTAGCTGAAGGCAACTGGGGGATATAATTTGTATGTGGCTAGTAGTTAGTCACTGCCGCCGAGTTGCATGTTTTTGATCAAAATAGAAGGGCTGCTCGTTGACGCTTCAGGTCGTGGATTGTCGGCGATGCCTTCTAGATTCTTAAACATCTCCGTCATATTGCCGGCGAGCGTCACGTTCTGGACTGGGTAACTCCGTTCACCGTTTTCGATCCAAAATCCTTGAGCACCTTTAGACCAATGGCCGGAACTTGGATCGACACCATGGCCCTGGAGACCAGTTACGTAGAAACCCGTGCCGAGTGATTTGAGCAAGTCATCTTCGCTCATCGTTCCAGGCGATAATCGCACATTACCACAGCCACCACCGTGTGCAGTAAGTGGTTGTTGAAGACGCCGAGCACTATACACGTCGGTTAAGAAGCATTGTAGGACACCATCTTTAATGATGTCGGTGCGTTTGGTTTTAACGCCACTGCTATCCGATGTACGACTGCCGAGGGCCCCAGGAATGAGGGGGTCATCATAAACATGCACACCGTGGTGGGCGACTTGTTCACCAAGTTTATCAGCCCAACAGGTGCTACCGCGATACACTGCATTGCCACTACTGAGACTAGAAACTAGTCCTAAAATTTGGCTGGCGATTTCATTATTAAAAATCACATTCACCGTACCGGTAGGTGCCTGTTTCCAATTATATCCAGACACAGCTTTATCGACTGCTTCATCAGCTAAGGTTTGTGCATCACGTAATAATTTAAAATTACGATTAGCAGTCCAGCTATAGCCCATTTGTTTTTCGCCTTCTTGCTCGGCAACGATCACTAATTGTGCGCTATAGGTACTGCTGTGTTTATGCTGACGTACATCATTACTTGTTGCAAACCATGACTCTCCGCGGTGCATATTCACGCCACTGCGGTGACTGGCGATGATACGTTTATCTTGTTCTTTAGCTAAACGTTCAGCATCTAAAATTAATTGTACGGCTTGTTCTTCATCAAAATGCTCGCCGCCATCGTCCAGGTCTGCAATCTCATTTAAACCACAATCATGAGCATCAGCGAGTCCTTGCCACTCATCTGCGGCGCCGGCTTCAGCGAGATCGACAGCTTCATTTGCTAAACGGGTAAGCGTATCTTTATTAAAATCATTGGTGCTGACGCCTGCGTTGCGTCCATCATCAAGATAGCATTTTATGCTGATATTATTGCTGCTGGCAGCTTCATGTAACTCGACTTCGCCGCCACTAATTTGCGTGGACCATTCTTGCCCGCTACTCATACGTACTGCAGCTTTTGCACCACGAGCTTCGCATTGCGATAAAATATTTTCTAATAATTCAAAGTCGCTCATGCTGTACCTCCCACAACTAATTCGGATACCAGTGTTGTTGGTGTGCCAAAGCCAACCGGTGCACCTTGGCCATCTTTACCACAGGTGCCGGCATTTTTATCAATTTCCATATCGGTGCCGACCATCGTAACACGTTGGAGGGTTTCTGGTCCATTGCCGACCAAGGTCGCACCTTTGACTGGTCGTGTAATTTTCCCATCTTCAATTAAGAATGCTTCTTGTACTTCAAAATTGTAATCACCCTTGGTGATATCGACGCTGCCGCCACCAAAATTAACAGCATATAAACCATTTTTAACCGACGCTAATATTTCGTCTTTATCATGCTTGCCACCTTCGAGGGTGGTAACGCGCATGCGTGGAATAGTTGGTACTTGATAGGATTCACGGCGTCCATTACCAGTGCACGGCATATTCATTAATCGTGCATTTAATTTGTCGTTCAAGTAACCTTTGAGTACGCCATTTTCAATTAATACAGTGCGTTGTGTTGGTGTGCCTTCGTCGTCAATATTAATGCTGCCACGATTATTGAGCAAGGTACCATCATCAACGATAGTGCAGTGTTCGCTCGCTACTAATTCACCAACGCGATCAGCGTAAACCGAAACACCTTTGCGATTAAAATCGGCTTCAAGCCCATGGCCAACAGCTTCATGTACCAAAACGCCAGCTCCGCCTGCTGCCAATACAACTGGCATGGAACCAGCTGGGCAGGGATCTGCTGCTAATTTAAATGAAGCTAAACGAACCGCTTCTTCAGCTAAAGATTGTGGCGAGGTAAGGTCAAATATTTCCATGCCACAACGACGACCAAAACTGCTGCGACCCGTCTCTCGCTTATCATCTTCAGCCATGATGACACTACAGAGAACAATAATCATCGGTTGCGTATCTTGAGCGTAAGTGCCGTCGGATGCAGCCACGGTAATGTGACGTTCGCTGTCGGCTAAATAAGCAGTGACCCATTGCACTCGATTATCAGCCTCTGTGGCATGACGATTCATTTCTTCAAGTACGGCAATGCGTTGTTGAATGCTAAAATCACTAATTGGTTTTTCGACAGGGTAATATTGGGTGTGAGGAACATTCTTTAATTCTTGTGCGCCACTTGGTGTGCCACCATTGCGCGCGATTTGGCCAGCTTGGTGCGCACAGCGCATCAGATCCTGTAGGTCACCGGTTTCACAGTAGGCGAGACCAGTTGCTTCACCAGCAAAAACACGAATGCCAGTTCCGCAGACGACAGTGCTACTTGCGCTTTTTACTTTGCCTTCTTCGTAAGAAATGCTGTGGGCAGTTGTGTATTCGCTGAAGACTTCTGCGAAATCACCGCCGGAAGCAAGGGCATGGTTAATGAGTTGTTCACAGGTCGACTGGTCGAGCTGGAAGGGGACTGTGCTAGTTGTCATAGATGCATCCAAGTAAAGTGCGCTGACTGTACATAAAAAAACACGGGTGCCAATGGCACCCGTGTTGTTCGAATACAACTAATTCCCGTTAAGTGTTGTCAGATTGCTCGACTGGATGCATTTCACCTGATTTCAATCGGTTACAATAATCTTTGACCTTTTTGGCTAAGATAGGACTGAGGATAATCATCCCGATAATATTTGGGAAGGCCATGCTTAATAGCATTAAGTCAGAGAAATCGAGCACATTGGTCAATGTAAACAGTGGTCCAAAAACGATCGCTATAACATAGACGATGCGGTATGGTAAAATTGCTGCTGGCCCGAATAAGTATTCGAGCACCCGTTCAGCGTAGTAAGACCAGCTGATAATTGTCGAGTAAGCAAAGATGACAACGATGACCATTAAAATCCATGGGGCCCAAGCACCGAGATATTCGAATGCACGACGGGTTAATTCGATACCGTTACCTTCTCCGAGATGCGCGTTGGTTACCAAAATCGTTAAAGCAGTCATAGAGCAGACAATGATAGTGTCGATAAAAGGACCGAGCATGGCGACCACACCTTCGCGCACTGGCTCTTTGGTTTTCGCTGCAGCGTGGGCAATAGCAGCAGAACCAAGACCAGCTTCATTCGAGAACGCAGCGCGTTTCATACCAGTAACAAACACACCTAAAAAACCACCTGCAATTAATGCATCCGGGCTAAATGCTTGAATAAATATTTCTGCAATCATGCCAGGAATAGAACCAATGTTACAAATTAAAATGACTACACAGAAAAATGTATAGGTGGCACACATTAACGGCACCATTTTCGAGGTGACACTGCCGATACGTTTAATGCCACCAATTAAGACCAGGCCAGCGGTAACGGCGAGTACAATGCCAATAGTCCATGGCATCCAGGCAGGTGCTGCCTGTGGATTGCCGTAACATTGTGCTGCAATTAATGTGTAGGTTTGATTAGCTTGGAATAAATTACCGCCACCGAAAGCACCACAGACACAGAAAATACAGAATAAAACCGCTAGTCCTTTGCCAAGCCAAGCGATGCCAGGATAATGCTGTTTAATGCCATCATCGAGGTAGACCATCGGGCCACCGAGCACTTTACCATCGTCTTTGACACGTCTAAACATTTGGCTTAAGGAGCACGATGAGAATTTCATGCTCATACCAAAGAAGGCGACGAGCCACATCCAGAAAATAGCACCAGGACCACCCATGGCGATTGCAGCAGCAACACCAGCGATATTACCAAGACCAACAGTAGCTGATAATGCCGAGGTTAATGCTTTAAAGTGGCTAATTTCACCATCGTCATCTGGGTTGTCGAATTTACCGCGCACACAATCAATAGCATGTTTAAATAAACGTACATTAATAAAGACAAAGAATAAGGTGAAGAAGAGACCGCCAATTACTAAAATGGTTACGATAAAAGGAAAGCCAACACTCGTTAGGGTGGTGTTAGCTAAATCAATTTCATTACCGTTTTTGTCGAGAACAATTTGGCCACCAACAGTGAGAATAGGGTTGCCGCTTTTACCAATCGTTATTTGTGGATCGATGCTATGCAGAAATGAAATGTGTTCGCCATGAACGGCAGTGCCATTTGGTAAGATCAACGGTTTATTTTGATATTTAACCGTGACGCCAGGATTGATTTCACCAGTTGTTGGATTGCGATCGATGACCAATGCTTCGCTATTTTTATCGGCCAGGACAATGTGATCACCAGTGGCTAAAGGAATGGGTTTGCCCTTTGATAAGACAATCCAATGTTTGTGGGTCGTATCGATTTGTTTTTTATTAAAGGTGACTGGTTTTGGCCGACTCATAATTTGTTGCGGCTCTAAATAAATAATATTGCCTTCTGCGTCTGTTTCTGGAATGGGATTGCCGTCGGCATCCTTGGTCATTTTTGGTTGGGCAACGCCCATGACCGGTTTGCCATCGCGATCAACCAGCGGTTCTCCAGCGGTGTGCATGAGCACTTCTTCGGAGGTGATTGGGAATCCCAGAAAGTAAACCCACATCGGTGCAACGATGTATTCACCAAAGAAATTGTTGATCGCTTCGTTAAGCGGGATCTTTTCTTCTTCGGCGCTGATAGGGGTGAAGATACTGCTGCAGACTAGGAGGAGGGTGAGGAGCGGGGCCGTGAGGCATTTGCGGAGCATAGAGGGTTCTCTTCGATCGTAGGTGAAGCGCGAAACGTTAAAAATTAAGCCATTAGAGGCAAGGGGGATCCCCCTGCCTCAGTAGTGATCGTAAGTTACGGGAACTAGCTCAATTCTTGCAGCGATGCTTTGAGCTTCTCGATCTCTGCCTCATCAGCAGCGAGCATGTCGCGAGTCTCCTGAACCTTATCGGCAGGGGCATTATTGACGTATTTCTCATTGCTGAGTCGTCCACGCTTGCCAGCTGCTGCTTTTTCCTTGGCTTCAATCTGTTTTTCGATTTTGCTGCGATAGGCATCAAGATCGACCAAGCCTTTGAGCGGTACGTAGATCAGTATGTCGCCGACGACCTCACTCAAACTTGCTGGTGGTTTGCTTTGGCCGGCTTCGATGTGAATCGACTCAAGATTGGCGCGGTCGCATAGGAATGCACTGTGTGTTTCGAGTGCGCTTGCTTCTTCAGCATTCGCAGGGCTGAGCAAGACATTGAGCTGGGTTTTATCCGGAAGACCTTGACCAGTGCGAACATTACGAATGGCACTGACTAAGGTCTGCAATTGTTCCATGCGCGCACAGCGTTGATCATCAATTAAACTCGTATCTGCTTCTGGCCAATCTTGCGTCATTAAATAGGTGTCATCAGACCAAGCTGTTGAACCGGCAACGCCGCGTAATTGCTGCCATAAATATTCAGTGATGAATGGCATGCCAGGATGTAACAAACGCAAGCTTTGATCTAAGGCATAGCATAAAACGTGTGCGGCAACATTTGCCTTATCACCACCAGCTTGGAATTGATGCTTTGCCCATTCTAAATACCAATCGCAAAGGTCGTCACGGAAGAAGTGATAAGCACTGTTCGCATATTCGCTAAAACGATAACGTTCCAGTGCACTGTGCGATGCTTGGATGCTGCGTTGTAGCCGATCGAGTAACCACTGTTCTTCAAAATCGAGATCGAGAGCGGTAATGTCAGCCAGGCTTGGAATTTTATCGAGTGGTTTATCGGATAAATTCATCAATAAAAATCGACCAGCATTAAATACTTTATTAACGAAATTACGTCCACCTTCGAAGCGCTCGGGGCTTAACTTTAAATCCTGACCTTCAGTACACATATCTAATAATGTGTAGCGTACTGCATCTGCCCCAAAGCCATCACACTCATATTTTTCACCTAAGTAATCTTGAGTGCCTCCTTGGATCATAATTAAAGGATCGATGCCATTACCCAGTGACTTCGACATTTTCTTGCCATTTTTATCAAGCACAGTGCCATGAATGTATACATCAGAAAATGGACGCTGTTCTAAATTGAAAAGCGACATCATGACCATGCGTGCAACCCAGAAATAAATAATGCCGCGATCGGTCACTAATACATTGGTCGGGAAATAATCTTGAAAGGCGGGATCGCTTGTATCTGGCCAACCAAGTGTGCTAAATGGCCAAAGTGCCGAAGAAAACCAGGTATCTAATACGTCTTCGTCTTGCTTTAAATTACGTCCAGCATTTGCTGGGTCTTTCGTCGGATCATCAACCGAAACAATGACTTCACCGCTGTCTTGATCATACCAAACCGGAAGGCGATGGCCCCACCAGATTTGACGCGAGATACACCAGTCCTGAACTTCTTCCAGCCATTTACAGTAAACCTTGGTCCAACGTTGCGGATGGAAATCAACGCGACCTTCTTGGGTTTCTTTTAAGGCACGATCGGCAAGTGGCTTCATGTTAACGAACCATTGTTCGGTGACCATGGGTTCAACAGGAACATGGCTGCGGTAGCAATGACCAACGGCGTGTTTAATTTTGGTTTTGTCTAAAAGAACACCGCTCGCTTCAAATTCTTTTAATAAATTTGCTCGGCATTCGAAGCGATCTTGTCCTGCAAAGTGTGCAGCATGCTCATTCATAGTGCCGTCAAAATTCATAACCGTAATTAATTCAAGGTCATGACGCTTACCAAGTTCATAGTCGTTGGGATCGTGTGCCGGTGTAATTTTAACCGCACCAGTGCCTTTTTCTGGATTAGCATAGTCATCAGCAACAATTGGAATTTCACGACCAACAATTGGTAGGGTGACGGTTTTACCAATTAATGCCTTGTAGCGTTCATCTTCGGGATGCACAGCAACGGCGGTATCACCAAAATAGGTTTCAGGTCGGGTGGTTTCAATTTCAATGTGACCGCTGCCGTCACTTAGTTCATAACGAAATTTCCACATGTGGCCATCAACGTCTTCAGATTCTACTTCGTCATTAGCGAGCGCGGTTTGGAGTGCGGGACTCCAATTCACCATGCGTGTACCGCGATATATTAATCCAGCTTCATATAATTTTACAAAGTTTTCTTTAACCGCGTTTGATAAACCTTCATCCATAGTGAAGCGTTCGCGCGACCAATCACATGAGCTTCCGAGTTTGCGCAGCTGTTTAATAATGCTGGAACCATATTGCTCTTTCCAATCCCAGACGCGTTCAATAAATTTTTCGCGCCCTAGTTTTTCACGGCTAGGTTCACCCGCAATATCAAGTGCTTTGGCAACAACTGATTGCGTGGCGATACCAGCGTGGTCAGTGCCAGCTTGCCAGAGCGTGTTGTATCCCTGTAGGCGCTTCCAGCGAATGAGTGTATCCTGTAAGGTGTTGTTGAGGGCGTGGCCCATGTGCAAAACACCGGTGACGTTTGGAGGCGGAATCGCGATGGTGTAAGAGGGCTGGCCGTCACGTTTGCCTGCTCCAGCGACGAAGCAGCCAGCTGATTCCCAACGTGCATAGACGTCCTGCTCATGCGTATTGGCGTCATAAGCTTTGGGTAAATCAATAGATGGCTTGGCTTCGTTCATGGAATTATACCTACTCGGTTCCGGGACGCGGAACCGTAATTATCTAGCGCAAGAGGCAAGGCTTAAGCTGAATTAGCGGGAGCGTCCAAAGGTTTTATTGTCGCGTTTGAGCCAACTTGATGGAGCGACATAGACGACTTCACCAGGGCCTGGAGGTTGTTTACCGGTGTTATAGCGATCGTAGGGAAGCGTAATGCGTTGACCGATTAATGAATCTGGTCCCTTGAGAATTTCTACTTCAAGCAGGTGAGAAACATGTGGTTCGCGACTATGATGGAGGCCATCATGAACAACGAGAATTTCCATCTCGAGCAAGGCATCCAATTTCAAGGCCTTCGACCACGGAATGACTGTATAACGTGGACCACCACAACTGCTTAAGGTAAATAGGAACGCAATAATAAGAAGGCTAAGACGCATGGATCAGACTATCGTCTCCAATTCGAATCAGGAAAGGACCAAGTTTCGACAAACGAATGCTTGTGCTATCCAGGCCAGCGCCATAAGTAGCCGCCGGCACAAAAAAGGAGCACGTTATGGCCTTAAATGCGTTGGCAGAAGCTGCAAATCAAGCGATTGCAAACGATAGTCAATTTGTCCTCAATGTATTAAGTGACGTTGGTAAAGCCTTGTACTTTCCCAAGGGTATTTTGTCACAGAGTGCAGAGGCCAAGGCAAAGGCTAATCGCTATAATGCGACTATTGGTATTGCGACTGACCCTGAAGGTCCAATGCATTTGGACTGCGTGCATCAATATTTTAATGATATGGATCCTAAGGATTTATATCCGTATGCGCCGTCACCAGGTAAGCCCGAGCTACGCACATTTTGGGCAGATAAGCAGCGTGAAGAAACGCCAAGTTTAGGTGATCAGCTGTGTAGTTTGCCAATGGTTACCAATGCGTTGACGCATGGTTTATCACTGGCCGGTGAGTTGTTTCTCAATAGTGGTGATACGGTATTAGTGCCTAATAAATTATGGGGTAATTACCGATTAACCTGGGAAGTGCGCCAGGGTGCAAAGATTAAAACGTTTGATTTTTTTACTGATGATTTGAAAGCATTTAATCAAGAAGCATTTCAAGCGGCCTTAGATGCGGAAAAAGGTAAGAAGTTAGTTGTTGTCTTAAATTTCCCTAATAACCCAAGTGGTTATAGCCCAAGTAAAGATGAAGCCGCCGCAATGGTAGCTTCGTTGACCGCTGCAGCTGAATCAGGTACGCAATTAATCGTCATTTGCGACGACGCTTATTACGGCATGTTTTATGAAGACCAATGTGCGACCGAAAGTATTTTTGGTGCATTGGCTCACGCCCATGAAAACTTATTGGCCATTAAAATTGATGGTGCGACCAAGGAAGAATTTGTCTGGGGTCTGCGTGTCGGATTTATTACCTATGGCATCAAAAATGGAACTGAGGCATTGTATACTGCGCTTGAGCAAAAAACTGGCGGTGCTATTCGTGGTGGTGTTTCCAATATCAGCCACGCTAGCCAAAGCATTGTTCTCAAGGCCTTAGCTAGTGCAGAATTTCGCACACAACAAGCTGAAAAAGTTAGTATTTTGCGCGATCGCGCCAATAAAACTAAAGAAGTATGCGAACAAGAGCAGTACGCTGATTGTTGGGACGTGTACCCATTTAATGCTGGTTATTTTATGTGCTTGCGCATTAAAGATGTAGATGCTGAAGCGCTACGTTTGCATTTGCTTGACGAACATGGTCTTGGCACCATTAGCTTAGGAACAACAGATTTGCGCGTTGCCTTTAGCTGTTTGGAAGTCGATCAGATCGAAGATGTATTTGAGCGTATAGCGGCTGGTGTTCGTAGTTTGCGCGGAGTCAGCGTTAGCTAATTAATGTTAGCGATTGCGTTCGATCATGGCCAATCTGGATTGCATACTCATACGACATGGTGAGCCGGATTGTGCAGCGGATATTTATTTAGGCCATACCGATCCGATTTTATCAGAGTTAGGTCATCAGCAATGCGAAGACACGAGTCGTTGGTGTGCAGAACAATGGCCTGACTTTCGAGCACAGCGAATTTACACCTCTGAATTACAGCGTGCTATTCACAGTGCTGAGACAGTGAGTAAAGAATTCCCAGTCGAAATCTCTCAAACAGAGCAACTCAATGAAGTATTTTTCGGTGATTGGGAGGGGCTGCCCTTTAGTGAAGTGGAAAAAGCCTTTCCGGGTGCATTGGCGCAATGGCTTGGTGACCCATTAAATAAACCTGCGCCAGGTGGTGAAGATTTTTATATGTTGGCACAGCGCATTGATGCATTTATTGCTTCTGCACCATTAAGCCCCTGTATTATTGTTGCTCATTATTGCAGTTTGGCTGTTTTGGCTGCGCGTCTTTTGAATGTGCCATTGACTCATGCAGATCGTTTAGCGCTGCAGCGCGGTCAATGTGCCCGCATCAAAGACGGACATTTAATGGTTTGGGGAATGCCGACTCATGCTTAAGCGTAAGCATTATGTCATCGGTATTCTACTCATGGTGCTTATCGGTATCGCTCTGTGGCAATTGCCGATTATCGAGTGGAGCGATCAAGCCGATGCATGGATAAGCACTCATTATTGGTTCGGAGTCATCCTGTTTATTATCGCCTTATTTATTTGGTCTTTGTTTGTGCCTACTGCAGTGCCTATCATTTTAGCTGGGTATTTTTTTGGCTTTTGGGTTGGTACCTTGGCAACTTATGTGGCTACAACCGCATCGTTTTTAGTAGCATTTGCTTCAACGCGATATCTCTTTCGGGATCGTGTATTTAATTATTTATCGCAACGACCACGCGCCCGGGCATTTATCGATCATTTAGAATCTGCTGGATGGCGATTGGTGGTGTGGATGCGCATTTCGCCAATTATTCCATTTCACATCCAAAATTATTGTTATGGAGCGAGTGGGATGTCTTTATGGACTTGTTTGTGGTCAACGCTTATTGGTAAAGGCCCTGGTATTTCGGTTACGGTTTTATTGGGCGTTGTTGTTAAAGAAAGTTCATTGGGTATGCGAGGCATTGATCAAATAGAGCGTCCATGGTGGTGGTATGCCTTTTTAATATTGGCTTCAATTGCAGCATGTGCAGTAACCTGGTTGATGATGCGCTCTGCGCGTAGGGCTATGCGCGTGCAAGAAGGTTTGGTCGATGAGGAAAATGTCGAACAACTTAAACAATAAAAAAGGCGCATCTGCTGATGCGCCTTTTTGAATTGAATCTTAGGTACATTTAACTGAGAGCTTTTGAGATCTCGCCAGCAAGCGACTTAGCTTTTTCTTCATCTTCTGCACGGATGGCTTTGTAACCAATGGCTTCGACTTCATAAACCACAGCCCAAGGCTTTTTCCATGCAAAGCTAATGGCGATACCAGCTGCGACAAAGCCTGGGCCAGTGATAATGGTACTGATCCAGCGCAGGGCTTCTTGACCAGGACCATCAAAAATGGTGCCTGTGATCATCGCAATGATCGGCCCGAAGCAGCAAAGGATGAAGATGACTGTGCCACGAACGAGTTCGTCGACGTGCTGTGCATCTACAGTGAGTACTTTGCTGAGTGGAGTGCTGACGCCGTCTACGACGAGGGCGTTATCGGTAATTTGTACATTAGCTGCCATGGGCATATCCTTAAGCGGGATTTGCTTCAGATCCAGCCTCAATTGGCGGAGGCTTAAGGAGATGGCAGATGGCTGCTGCCATGCTAGCACAAATGACGAAGGCAATAAT
Source organism: Planctomycetota bacterium (assembly GCA_028280785.1). Lineage (GTDB taxonomy): Bacteria > Planctomycetota > UBA11346 > UBA11346 > UBA11346 > JANQLF01. Next base: position 12,686 of record JANQLF010000231.1, on the reverse strand, counting down.
AGAACCGTAGATGAGTGTAGAGCTTACTGTATCTCCACCGGCGGCCTCTTGTAACTTGCGTTGTAAATCAGGATCGCTTTCGACATAGGTGGCACCAAGAACCAGTAATCCATTGTGTGCAAAATGCAGGACCATCGCTGGCCAAATTGAACGTGTGCGCAAGACGACCACAGCTAAGAAAATGCCAAGGACAAATTGTGGAACGAATCGATAGGGCGACATGTGCATGGCAGCAAATAGGAAGGCGCTCATTAAAATGGCATAACGTGGGCCGAGGCTCTTGTTGAAACCAGATAGTAATACTCCGCGGCATAAGAGTTCTTCACAGATACCAGGTACTACGGCAACGCAGACCACCAATAGTGGGATGCCGCCGAGTGAAGTAAGGTCGTTAAATAAATTCCTCATCATCTCTTCTTCAGGTAAATTCTCAGGCATATAAGGGGCTTGCAGGTTGCCCAAGGTGCCACTGACCAGAATGAGTAATGGAATTAATAAAATGGTGTATGCCCAATTCATTGGATTGGGTTTGTTGAAGTACAGCGCTTGGCGTGGGTCGTAACCACCAATTTTGACAAATAACAGGCAGGGGATTGCGATACCGACTATTAACGGTGCGCTCACCATAACGACGGTATTCACATTGGCGAAAATTGCCGAGCTAATTAAAAATGTTCCAAGTACCGCGGCGAACATCAGTTTTGCCTCTAAACCACCGTGTAGTGGTGAATGTTGGCGCATCTGTTTAAATTGTTTCAAGCTAATATTTTTTATATTAGGGAATAAAAACTGTTCTTTATTTAATAAGGTAGTTGCCCACGAGACGACCATAGCAGCGATGCCAAAGCTGGCGGCCGTGGAAATGAATAAATGCATAACTGCCATATCAGCACCTTGCAGACAGGCTTTGAGTGCGACCAAGGGCCCAATCAATGGAATTAAATCAAGCAGCATGTTTGGTTTGATGTGTGGTAAGAGGACGATCATCGATGGCATGGTGAATAAAATCACCATTGGTGATAAATAATTTTGTGCTTCTTTGTAGGATTTCGCTAAACCGGCAACGGCTAATGATAAAGTGGCGATTAAAAGTGTGATTGGGAACAGGGCGATAATTGAAAACACAATAGCGCGAGGGCCAATATTGACGAGTTCACTCAAGGCCATCATCCTATTATTTCCGCCACTCGGCAATTGATTGCTAATGATACCTGCAGTTATTGATAAAGACCCTAAGTTAAGCAAGACGGTTACGATGGTTGCAACAATAACCACAAGCAATTTACCGATGAAAATACTTTGCCGATCGCTTGGCCAGGACAGCAGTGTTTCCAGTGTGCCGCGTTCTCGCTCACCAGCAATTAAATCAGGAGCAGGGTGAAAGGTCCCAACTATGACCATTAATACCAGAATGACTGGAAGAAATGCAGCAAGGAAATGTGTGGTAACACTTTCGCTGGTACTCGCTAAGTTGTTGGTAATGAGTGCAGCAGGTTTGGTGAAGTCAGCGGAGAGGCCCGAGTCAGCGAGACGCTGTTTCAATAATATTTTTTGATAATCAACGGCGGCCTGACGGATATAGCGTAAGGCCAGTAGATAATCCGGATGTGCATTATTGGCCACCAATTCAAGGCGCCAGTTATTGAGCATGTCTGCGTCTTGATGACATACAATTGCTGACGAACAATCAATTTTTTGCAGGGCTAATAAAGATTCCTCGTTACTTTTTTCTTCACTGTCTAAATAACGTTGAAAGGCGCTTGCTTCACTCGGTGTTAATTCTTTGATGCGTAAAACGGGGCTCGGTTTAATGATTGTTTTACGACCTTTGTTATCTTCAACTTCTCGATCTTCTTGTTCGCCACCAAATTCAAGTAATTCCTTAAATTCTGCAGGTGCATTAATAATTCCAATTTGCGGTAAGTCTTCCGGTCCAGGCTGGGTAATTTGAAATACTTGAATACCAACTAAAGCGAGGACGGGATATAATAATACAGGAAGCACAATGTTGACGAACCAGGTGCGTCGATCACGCATTAATTCCAGGGCATCTTTTTTGAAAACCGATTGAATGTGTTTAATCTGCATGCTTATTCTCTGCAGATTGCTCAGTGATGGAACTGCTTGATTGTGGTGTTGGTTCTGCTGCGATTGCCGGATTAATTAAACCGCGGATGCGGTGCTTTAATTGCATGCCTTCACCTAAGTGATGACGTGGGCAATCTTCAACAACTTTTCCATTTGATAGAACTATTACACGATCAGCAAGCTCTTCGATTTCACTAATGATGTGAGTACTCATCAAAATGAGTCGCTCGCCATCATTCATCAATTGAACCATGTTGATTAATTCACTGGCAGCTTCGATATCAAGACCAGTGGTTGGTTCATCTAGAATTAAAATGGGTGGATTGGCAATCATACAGCGTGCAATATTAATGCGCTGTGATTGGCCAGTCGATAAACCCTCACAGCGTTGATCAATAATTTCTGCCATGCCTAATTGATCAGTCAGTTGTTCGATGCGTTGGCTTAATTCATTTTTTTCAATGTTGTAAAAGCTGCCGGCATATTCGAGTAATTCGCGTCCGCTGATACGCGGATAGAGTTTGGTGCCAGGCGATAAGAGCCCGATTTTTTCTCTCACCAATTCAGCTTCGTCAACGGCGTCATGTCCGGCGATGCTAATACTGCCGCTATCAGCTTGGAGGAGGGTGCAGATCAAGCGTAGAAGGGTCGATTTTCCGGCACCATTGGCACCAACAATGGCAACGACACCGTGCTCTGCGGCAAAGCTTACATCATCCACGGCCTGAACGGGACCACGACCAGGATCAAAGAACTGTTTACTGACATTGCTGAGCTGAAGCACGGGCGAAACTCTGGGGGGACGATCTCTAAGGCAAGAGACAGCAATACGATAAGATCCTTACACTTGCCTTTAGCATCACTCATCCAGCATGCCCACATGACTGATCCAAACGCGCATATTTTGGCAAATTATGGCCGCTTTCCGCAATGCTTCGTCAAAGGCGAAGGTTCTTGGCTGATTGATGATCAGGGAGAACGTTATTTAGATTTTTTAGCCGGTATTGCGGTCAATGTGATTGGTCATGGGCATCCCCATCTGGTCAAGGCTATTCAAGATCAGGCTGCGACCTTGCTGCATACCTCGAATTTATTTCAAATTAAACAACAGCAGGAATTGGCTGACCGTTTGTCCGCATTGGGTGCGGGTGAACGCGTATTCTTTTGTAATTCTGGTGCAGAGGCAAATGAAACGGCGTTTAAAGCAGTGCGTTTATGGGCCAACGTCAAACATGAAGGACGAAAGGCTAAGATTATTGCTGCCGAGAATGGTTTTCATGGTCGTAGTCTTGGTGCGCTGAGTTTAACAGGTCGACCGGAATATCAGAAAGGCTTCGAGCCTTTATTTAACGTAGAATTTGTGCCCTATGGCGATGTCGATGCGATGAACTCGGCGATGGGTAACGATGTTGCAGGGGTATTTTTAGAACCATTGCAGGGAGAGGGTGGCGTCAATGTTCCACCTGATGGTTACCTTGCTGCTGTGCGTGCATTATGTGATGAATACGAAGCACTGCTGTGCATTGATGAAGTGCAGACAGGTATTGCACGCACAGGGAAAATGTTCTCTTTTCAGCACGCAAATATTCAGCCAGACGTGGTGCAAATGGCCAAAGGTCTTGGCGGTGGGGTGCCGATTGGCGCTGTCGCCATGAGCCAAGCAGTTGCCGATTTACTGGTTCCTGGAACGCACGGTTCAACCTTCGGTGGCAATCATCTTGCCTGTGCCGCAGCGAACGCAGTGCTCGATATTGTCTGTGCTGAAGGATTTCTGGAGCGGGTTAATCTGGCAGCACAGCGTTTACGCGATGGGCTACCAGGCATATTCGGTGACCAGCTTGTTGAATTGCGCGGTCAGGGCCTGCTGATTGGGGCCCAAATCACCGAGCTGCCGAAGTCGATGCTCAAGCATTGTCTCGATGCCAAGATCGTTTGCGGAACCGCAGGGGGAGGCGTGCTTCGCTTAGCCCCACCACTGACTGTGAGCGATGACGAAATCGATGAGGCCCTTGGTAGAATCAAAACGGCATGGCAGGCAGCGTTAAACGAGTCAGCTTGACCATTTTGTGAACGAACGTAGTCTCTCGCTCCTTTTTTGATCCCCCAAAGGTAATCTCCCCTATGGCAACAATGTCTCTGCCCCGCAGCGCTCAGTTTTTAATTGAATCTGATGTTCCGAGCATCGCGCAAATCCGTACCTTCAGACGACTTGCAGACCAAGACGTCCACGAACGCAAGAAGCTCGCTGACCTGCAAAAAGAAGGTTTGAGCGGCGTCAAATCTGAGAAGAAATTGCGTGAAGGCATTCTTGCCTACTCACTTGGCTACTTCGCTGACGCAGAAGAGCTGCTCAACGAAGAAAACAGTTCGCTGTCTGCCGCCGTGCTTGGTCTGATCTACGAAGAGCTTGAAGAATTCGAAGACGCTCTCGAAGAGTACCGCAAGTCAGTTGGCGACATTCCTGAAGCCAATATTTCTATCGCTCGTTGCCTGATTGAACTTGAGAAAATTGATGAGGCCAACGACATCATTGATCAACTCCCTGAAAGTGCTGACGCTGAATTTTTAGCCGGTCAGATTGCTGAAGTTGAGGGTCGTTTAGAAGCTGCCATCAATGCTTACGAATCTGCTGTTGAATTAGATGCAACGCATGTTGAAGCCGCATTTAAATTAGGTGTTTTATTAGACCGTATTGGTGATGACGATATGGCTATCGAATCACTCTTAGTTTGCGCTGATAATTATCCGCATTATTTACCAGGTGTCATTAATCTTGGTATTTTATATGAAGAGCGCGGCGAAGCGAATGCAGCGATTGACTGCTTCCGCCAAGTCCTTGCTTATAACTCAGACAACCGTCGTGCAGTATTATTATTGCGTGATGCTAAAGCCAGCCGCAGCATGTTCTACGATGAGCGCGAAGAAAAAGACCGCGATCACATGACTAAGATTTTGCGTACGCCAGTTAACGAATTCGAATTATCGGTTCGTAGTCGTAACTGCTTGGCTAAGATGAATATCTTTACCCTTGGTGATTTAATTAGCATCACCGAGCAAGAAATGTTGAACTACAAAAACTTTGGTGAGACATCCTTAAAAGAAGTTCGTGAAATGTTGACTGCACGTAATTTGCGTCTTGGTCAATTGCGCGAGCATGAAAGTCGCGGTATGAATCGCGCCGATCAAAAAGTTCTTGCTGATAGTGTTGATAAATTAGAACTCAGCGAAAAAGCTATGAGTGTTTTAGAAAACCTTGGTGTTTCTCGCATCGGTGATATTCAGCAATACAGCGACATCGAATTATATCGCGTCCCACAAAGCGGCCAAAGTGTTGTGCAAGAATTAGCAACGGCACTTGCAGCTATCGGTGTGCAAATTAACAAGCCAGAGTTTTCGTTGTAAATTAAATCAATTTAAAACTAAAAAGCGCTCTGATATCAGAGCGCTTTTTTATTATTCAAGTATAGGCAGTATTTTCTCAGGTGGTCGGCCTATAGCGGCTTTATCACCGACAATGACAATTGGACGCTCGATTAAAATCGGATGTTTCAGATACAGATCATACATTTCATCGTCACTGGGGTCTTGGTCTTTATAGGTGTCTTGCCAAATGCTTTCTTTTTCACGCAGAATGCTACGTGCACCGCCACCCATTTTACGGCATATTTCAATCAGTTCATCTTTGCTAGGGGTGTCGTTGAGATATTCAATAACGGTTGCGCTAAAGCCTTTTTCTTCGAGTAGCTCTAGCGAGCCGCGGCTTTTGCTACATTTCGGGTTGTGATAGATGGTGGCATCGCCCATGGTTGTCTCCAAAAAAATGAGTTATTGAGAAATTATCTCAATAAAGCTGAGAAGGTTACATGTAATTTAGTAGAAAAGATCGGCGACTTTGTGGAGAGCCGCGACTGCACGATCGATATCGTCCTTATTATTGTAAATACCGAGACTTATACGTGCCGTTGCAGGGATGCCGAAGCGATCCATGACTGGCTGAGCGCAGTGATGCCCGGCTCGAATCGCGATACCTTCCATGTCGAGTATGTTCGAAATATCTGATGCATGGGCATCGTCCATAACAAAAGAAATGGCGGTACTGCGTTGTGGAGCAGTGCCAATGCGCGTGAGATGTGGTACCTGCTGAATGTGCTCTTCGGCGTAATTGAATAATTCTTGATCTTTTTCATGAATCTGTTCAAAGCCAATATCCATTAACCAATCACAGGCGGCTGCCATGCCAATTGCTTCAACGATCGGTGGGGTCCCCGCTTCGAAACGACCTGGAGGTGCTGCGTAGGTGGTTTTTTCGAAGGTGACTTTCTCAATCATTTCACCGCCACCGCGCCACGGCGGCATGCTTTCTAAAACATCCTTTTTACCGTAGAGGGCTCCTATGCCAGTTGGTCCATAAATTTTATGACTGGAAAATACCAAGAAATCACAATCGAGATCTTGGACATCGATAGCAATATGCGGAGTTGATTGCGCGGCATCGACTAAAAATTTTGCGCCGACCGCGTGAGCTTTTTCAATGCACGATTTAATAGGGTTAATGGTACCTAGTGCGTTTGATATATGTACCATCGAAACCAATTTAACCGATGAGTCCAAGAGCTTGTCAAAAGCTTCCATATTAAGACTGCCATCGTCATGAATCGGACAGACAATTAATTCTGCGCCTGTTAATTCACCGATTAATTGCCATGGAACAATATTGGCATGATGTTCCATAGCGCTAATAAGGATTTTATCACCGCTTTTTAAATGTGCTCGGCCCCATGACCAGGCAACGAGATTAATGGCATCAGTGCAACCCATGGTGAAAACAATGTTATCTACGCTGGGAGCATTTAAGAATTTAGCAACCGTTGCACGCGCATCTTCGTAACTTTGGGTCGAGGCGATGCTACGCTGATAGAGGCCACGGTGTACAGTGCCATAGTCATGGCGTAAAAAAGAATCCATGCGCTCTATAACTGCCAAGGGTTTTTGGGCCGAGGCTGCCGTATCGAGATACACCAATGGCTTGCCATGGGATTCATCATCGAGTCCGGGAAACTGTTTGCGAATAGCTTCGGTGTCGAGCATACTCGCAGTCTGTCAGCCTTTGTGCGTAGACCAATGACAAATCAGCTCATGGACCATGTAACAAACGGATGACGCATCACCTCGTATAGAAAGCAGGAGTGGACATGTTTCGTATACTTATGATCTCAATGTTAGCAGTTTTGATGACTGCCTGTTTGAACAATTCAGACAGTGCATCTGTTGGAACTGGTAAGCAAGCGCCTGAACTAGAAGCTGCTACATCATTTAATACGAGTGACGGTGGTAGTTTTAAATTGAGCGATTTCAAAGGTAAAATTGTTGCCGTTGATTTTTGGGCTACCTGGTGTGGCCCGTGTATAAGCAGTATGCCGCACATTATTGCCTGGCATGAAAAATATAACGAACGTGGTTTGGTAATTATTGGATATACTGACGAGAGCAGTAAAAATTTAGAGTCGTTTATCGAAAAGCATGAGGTGCCATACATTATTGGCGTCGGCGATAATGTATTTGATGAGCGCTATGGTATTGAGGGTATTCCACATTTGGCACTGATCGACCAAGATGGTAAGATTATTAAACGTGGTCACCCGATGAGTTTTGAAGACGCTGATATTGAATCTGCGTTGAGCGCTGCCGGGCTTTAATTACTCGAATGCTAATTTGCCGAATGCCTGTGGTCGATGAAAGTCGGGCTGTGGGTGATCATCATGTGCCCAGGTAATCCAATGTGGTTGTGAGGTGTCGTCGCCGCATTTAAAGAAATTAGCTTTCCAAGCAACGCCTGATGCTGGTTTAATGATCTCTAGATAATCGCTTAAGATTGAAATTGGCAGTGCGTATTCGACCGTCCAAGTCGTTGGCTCAGTAATTTCAGGGTCGACGTTTTTTGGCATCGAATGCGCCACTTTTATTTTGTTAACGGCATTTTCGGCTAAAGGTACTTGGTCTTGGCGTGGAATGGTTTGGAAATGAAGCAGCATGATGCCGCCACAATTCATTTCTAAATTAAAGTAGCCCTTGGCAACATCATCAACTGGGGCAAAGAAAAATTCAACACAACTATCGGTGCACACACTGTCCTGATGTTGTTGGGCGACGGCGCGCACGTAGTTATCTTCAACGCGAAACATCACATAGATGTGCTCGTCGTCATAGGCAATTTTAACATAGGTGTTTGGAAAGTGTTTCGGTTTATCGCCCATATAATGTTCAAGGCGCTGTGCTTCGACATGCGACCATTCTGGAGCATCCCATTGAGCATTTATTTGGGGAGGGGTGCTGAGTCGTTTTACATTAATGTGCATAGTGAATTTATATATCTCCGCGCTTTTCTTCTTCATTTAAATCAAGTTGTTCAGCTGTATTTGATTTACTAATGAGGGTGCGTAAATAGGTAACTAAGTCTTTGAGGTTACTGCGAATGGCTTCATTTTGTGTGAGGTGATTGCCAAGTGCATTCAGTGCAGGTGACAGGCTTTGTTCGATGACCTCGATGTGCTGCTGGTACATCCGAGCATAATATTTAGGCAATGTATTAATGACCTCAACTTTCGGCTCGATATTATAACCTTCACTGATGGCGCTCAGCGCAGGCGCTAAATTCGAACTTAACTGCTCGGATAAGTTTTGTGCCATTAATTGGGCATGCTGCGTTGCCAGACTTAATTGTTGTTCTTGACGTAGGGCGTCTCGCTCCTGCGCAGCGCTGAATTGTTGTTCGCTTATGGAGCTGCTATGCACAATTGCTTCGCCAACTTTGGTTAACTGTTGATTGAGTGAGGCTAATTGGCGCACGGCAATTTGCATTGGATCGTCACTGTCACCAAGATCCTGACGGCGTTGGAATCCTGCACAGATGTGTTCCCAGCGTGCTTCGCGCTCTGGTGTCATGTGCCCGGTCATTTGATAGAATTTTAATAAATTCGCTTCTGCGGCACTGGTTAATGTTTGGCTTTCTTGTTCATAGTGATCAAGTATGAGTTGTTCGAGTTCTTCATTATTCATGACCGCGACTATTTTTTCAGCCAGCTTGGCCATATTACGATAAGAGCCTTGCAATTTAAATGATGGCTCGACCCGGTCCTCATCTGACATCGATGCTGATTCGATATACATGGCATTGACTTGTAGTAAGACTTGTTGAGCACGACGCAGGTGACGAAGCACTTGGCAAATTTCATCGAGTTCAATGGCTGAATACGGATGTTCTAATTCAGAGCGTGCGTCGTCGTCACCTTCGGCGATGCGTAAGAGTCGATAAAAATCTTGTTGTGAACGACTGGCTACTGGATTCAAAACTGGATTGACGGTCAAACAGTTTTCGAGGTAGGATAATTCAAATGCTTCTTGAGCGCCGCCAAGAATATCACCGAGATTATAGGTATCAGCACGGTTGGCTAACATGTCCGGAATTTGAAATTTATCACCTGACTCGGTGTAAGGGTTGCCAGCCATAACTACGGCAACCTTTTTGCCGCGTAAATCGTAAGTACGGGTTTGTCCCTTCCATACACCTTCGATGCGTCGTTGACCATCACAGAGCGAGATAAATTTTTGCAGTAATTCAGGGTTACAGTGTTGAATGTCATCAAGATAAATCATGACATTGTTACCCATCTCTAAAGAGAGATTCAATTTTTGTAATTCTTGTTTAGCGGTTGCATTAGGTGCTGAACTTGGATCCAGTGACGTTGCATCATGACCGATTGCTGGCCCATTAATTTTCATGAAGGTGAGCCCTAGCACCGATGCAATATATTCCATCAACGTAGTTTTTCCGTAACCTGGTGGCGAAATGAGTAAGAGGAGGCCCATTAAGTCAGTACGTTTACTATCTCCGACAGCACCCATTTGTTTAGCGAGATTATCGCCGATCATTGGGAGGTAGACTTCGTTAATCAAGCGATTGCGAACAAAGCTCGTTAATACGCGTGGTTTGAATTCATCCAAACGCAGAGCTGTGCGTTGATCATCGATTAATTCTTTGCGTAAATTTAAATAGCTCTGATAAGCTGGAACCGTGACGTTAACATGATGTGACAAGCGTGGCATGAATTCATCAATGCGTAAATCAATTTGTTTTTCTTTAATTTGCGGATGATTACCCAGCATATTTTCAATGGTCATGTGGGTGCGTGCATTGACAGTTTCATGCTGCATGTGTTCCCGTGTTAAGAGCGTGGCAACAGCTTCTTCAAGGACAGCCTGTGCGTCTGGCATTTCAGCTTTAATATAACGCTGCATCCACGCTTTACATAACCCAAAAAGACTTGAGCGATCGCCGGCTAATTCGCGCACATCATCATCAAATTCCTGGCGTAACTGCTTGAGATCGAGGTGCTCTAAGAAACCATTGATAACATGTTCGGCTTCACCTGAACAGACAAAATGTTCGTGATCACTTCCTATTTGATCAAGTGCATAACGACCCGCTGCTGTACATGTACCATCATCTATTTCCCAATTAAGCGTTTGGCAATGATTACGAATAATAGTTCCCATTTCTTCAGCGAGTTTGTGATGCTCCTCTGATGGACCATATGCGTCTTTGAGGCGTGCTAAAGAACGGCAGCGACGAATTAATGGTGCGCGTAATGTTTGTTCGTAATCAGACCACCATAATAAAGCAGCAGCACGTGCAGGTGCTGGATAACGTAATAATCCAATAGTATTACGCATATGTAATAATTGAGTAAGGATTTGTGTCGCATCCGCATCATGGAGGCCGCGCTCATAACCTTCTTCATAACGTTGACTGGCAAAACTGCGTACAAGCTCAAGTAAGTCTTCATGATTGGCCGCAGTGTGCTGGAGTTGTTGTAGGCTTAAGCCTTCTTCTTCACCTTCAGCAGCTTCTAAAATGCTATAAGCCAAATATTCAGCTCGATAAACACTATCATTTTCGCTGAGTAATTCTTGTGACCAAAGCGGGCGTGTTGCAAGGAATTCTGGGTTTTCTACTTCATCGTAAAAATCTGTACCGCTAAGATGGAAGACCATGCCTTCTTCACGTGGTAGGAGAGTCAGGTCGAGTTCTTGACGATTTACATTAAATTTATGACGACCGAGTTGAATGGTGTCGCCATCGAATAATTCGCTTTGGTCACGTAAGTGTCGAACACCATCTTCGCGTAATGCTTTTAATTTTGAATTAAGATCGTCGGTTTTAACCGTGTCGCCTAATTCTTCTAATTGTTTAATTAAACCCTTAAGCTTCATCACCATTGGATCAGTGGCGAGATAGGTATTTAATTCATCGAGATTACTAAAGGTCAGAGCACGTTTACGGACGCTATCAACAATACGTTCGGCACTACGTCCGAGCGTTTGCGCTTGGCGTTGACGTTCATCAAGCAATTGTTGCTTACGTGTTTGAAATGCTTCGTAAATCTCTTCGCGCTTATCACCAATTTGCGTCGCAAATTCATCGAATTCGATAAATTTAGCTTCAAGTTCTTCAACTTGAATCATCAGTTTCGATAAAAACTCATTGGTTTTTTCTGGTGTATCGGCTAAGCTTAGATAATTCGAAACGGTTTGCGATAACAGTGTGAATTGTGCACCAAATTCGGCACGGCCTTCGCGAGTACCAAGGTCTTGTTGTCGACTTTTAAGTATGGCACGTGCGCGATTGAGTTGGCCGTACGTTTCTGAAATAGCCTCAACAATTTCGGTGCGCGCAGTGGCGTCATCAATTTCAAGACCGGTGACAACTTCCATTAAGAGATCGAGTTCACTCGATATTGTTTCTAGTTGTTCGTGAATTTCTTCGCCAGCTTTAACGCTGCTGATTTCCTCGGCCGCACTGAGTTGCTCACTTATCGCATTGCGATAACTATCGAGGGCAGTTGTATCTTGGAGGCAACTAATGGCGCCCTGCGACATCATATCTTGATTGCGAATAATGGTTTCATCTAAAGTATCAAGTTTGGCGTGATCGATGTAACGTAATCCGCGAGCAGTGTCGACACGACCGCGCATAGCGCGCAATTGATCAAGGGCGCCAACGAAATCATTAATGGCTTGTTGTTCAGCGAGGCCTATATCGCGGAATAATGTCTGAGCCTCTTCTTCCAGCTCTTGCAGTTGTTTCGCTGATTGTAGTTGAATTTGCTGAACTTTTTCAAATTCATCAATGACGGTATTGGCGGTCCGTTGAATGCCGTGCAGTAACTCATGGATACCGCAGGCGTCATCATGATTGAGCCAGTGATAACTATCGAAAGTATGGGTCAGTAATTTAATTAATTCTTCATAAATAGCAGTCGATGGCTGTTGATTCTCAATTAAACGATTTATTTGCAATAAATCGGAAATACCACGAACCAGATCTCTATTGCCGAGCGTTGCTAGAAAACCTTGGTCTTCATCGGGGCCATGGTTGTGATCTTCTGTGCAAAAAGGCGTACGCCATATCTGCATAGTGTGTAGGCGTTGTGGTTCGGGGTCAGCGCGGAAAACCACTAACTTGCCATCGGGGAACAGCGAGTAACCGCTGCATACTTGAGGCTGGGTTACCTGGCGAGTAATTAAATTATATTGGAGAA
>JANQLF010000164.1 GCA_028280785.1 Planctomycetota bacterium | reverse complement strand
GCTTAGGCATTCCTATGCCCCTTGGTGGTACATCTAATCACTTCAAAACTGATGTACTGCGTGCCGTGGGTGGCTGGGATCCATTTAATGTAACTGAGGATTGTGATTTAGGTCTGCGATTAATTCGAGCCGGTAAACACATTCGCATGCTTGATTCGTGTACCTGGGAAGAAGCGGTTACCGGCGTTGGTAGTTGGATAAAACAACGTTCGCGATGGATTAAAGGTTTTATGCAGACTGCCTTGGTGCATACACGCAAGCGCTCCTTGCGAGAATTTGGTCTGTATAAATTTCTGTGCATGCTCTTATTTGTGCCAGGTTCCGTTATGGTGCAGTTGGCTGCACCATTGTTATTTTTATCGCCATTTATGTTGATATTGCAGGCACCTGATGCACATAATCGTTTTCAGGGCTCTATGTGGCAGTTTTTTCAAGAGCATACATTTTGGGAAATAATACATAACGATGCGTTTATGAGCTCATTATTGTTTTTGCTTGGTTTATTGGGTGTGCTGATTGGACTCATGGTGCTTGCAGTGCACTTTCTCCTGGTGCTGGTCAGAGGGCGTCGCGATTTATTTTTGACAGCATTTAGTATTCCGTTTGCCTGGATCTGCTTGGCTTGTGCGGCGTGGCGGGCACTTGCAGAATTAATATTCAAACCGTTTTATTGGGCAAAGACCAGTCATGGTCATGTCGATCTCTCACCTATACACCAGCGCATACGTATAATTGGCGCTCGCCTAGCGCTTGCCGTGGCTGTTGGTGTTGTGACTTATGGCGCCTTTGCTTATGTAACGCGGCTCAGTCTGATTATTCATACATGGGGTGACCCGCGGCATCAGGAGTCACAAGACTTATCGCCATTGCAGCAATTGGGTATTGTTAATGAAGTGCCGTGTCGAGCAAAAGAAAAGGCAAAGTTCTCTTTGCAAAAATGGGATATATTACCGCCAGAGAATACTACTTGGCGCGCATACGATGGAGTCAGCGCACTGGTCAGCATTCCCGAGACCGAAAGAGAAAGTCGTCAATTATTGTGGAAGGTGCGCTTGGATGATGGCTATTGGTTTACCTATCTTGACCCATTTCGTATTGAACCTGGGCGCTTCACGCGTCTCGAATTAGATTTACGTCCCTATGCCCAGGGATTAATTCCACAAGGACATCAGCGTACTTGGGATGATTATGTTTTACATGATGTTGAGGAGATTCGTTTAGTCGATTATTCGCAAAAAGACCAAGCTGAGACCGAAGTCGTACAGGTGCAGATGCAACAGATAATGGCTTTTTCTTTATCCAAGAAGGCTCAAGAAGAAGACAATATAGAAATAATTGCATCTCCTGAATTAAGCGGAAATGCACTTGACTGCTTTGAATGGAATTTCGTGATCAATAAAATATACGAAAATCCCTATGATTCAGATGAGGTAAGCGTTGATGCGGTGTTTACGCATCAAGAAACTGGAAGACAGATTAAACATCCTGCTTTTTTCATGATACCCTATCAGCGCAGTAAGGAGCAAGGGCGGGAGGTCTTGTCACCGATTGGCTCAGCAACGTGGTGTTTGCGTTGGGCAGCGCCAAGTGCCGGTAAATGGACTGGAGAAATTAAAGTCTTTGAACAAGACCAAGTGGTGGCTACCCAGAAATTACAGACATTGGACATCAGTGCTGCTCAGCATTCGGGCTATATACAACGCCATGCGAGTAAACCATATTTGCAACACAGCAATGGTGATTTCTTCTATCCAATTGGCCACAATGTCTGTTGGCCTGTGGATACTAAAAAAGCTTACGACTATGATTTTGAATTGCCAGTTGATGCAGGTAGTTTTTTATACGATGACTATTTTAAGCGCATGGCAGCAGGAAAAGAGAATTGGGTCCGTATATGGATGGCCTACACATGGATTGGTTTAGAGGGCTTAAAAGATTGGCGCCACTTCGATGGACTTGGTTACTATAATCAGGCCAATGCTGCACGTTTGGATCACTTATTAAAAGTAGCGCGTAAACATGGGATTTATATGCGCTTAACTATGCAACATTATAGTGATTTTTCTAGGCGTTGGGGCAACAGTAATTGGAATACCAATCCTTATACACAGCGCTGGGGTGGTCCCTTGCGTTATTCTGGAGAATTTTTAACCAATAGAGAAGCACGTAATTATCAGAAAAAACGTTTACGCTATATTATTGCACGTTGGGGTTGGGATCCACACGTAGAGAGTTGGGAACTATGGGGTGAAGTGAACCTGCTTGATAATTTTACGCAGAAAAATGCCATTGCTTGGCATCGAGAAATGATTGATCACATTCACAGTTTAGATAGCACCAAGCGACCGATTTTTTCACATTGTCATAATTGGCAGTTAGGTATGCAGTTATGGCCGACCAAGGGGCTCGATTGTGTACAGGGTAATGGTTATATTCGTCCACCAAACCACACGCCGAATCACATCCATAATTTTACTGGCTATTTACATGAAGTGGCTCATTTCAAAAAACCAGTCTTTATGGCAGAGTATGGTGGACGAAGTGAATTAGGCGCGCCAAATAAAGATTATTTAGAAGCGCAATTGCACAGTGGTCTATGGGCTGGCGCTGTTCATCCGTTTGCTGGATCGGCGTTTAGTTGGTGGTGGAATTTTATTGACGGCGAAAATTTATATTTTCATTATGCAGCCTTACATGATTTTCTCGCAGGTATAGATCGCATTGCACGTGATCTCAAAACAGTCAAGCCATCTGTGATGCCACAGAATAAATTACAAGCGCATGGTTTACAGGATAAAGACGGTGGGATTTATTGGATTTATCACCCTGAAACATTTTTAACCTGCAATCTCGATAAGGTTGCCGGCGCTAAGATAATGGTGCCGAGTCTGCCAAATGCGCAGTATCGCGTGCGTTTGATGAACACGTGGACTGGTAAGTGGATTTTTGATAAGGAAATCGCTATCAACAACCGCCGTCTGGACTTGGATTTACCGCCAGTGCATCGCGATATGGCGCTCAGAATAGATCGGCTACCGCCTGATTAGACTGTCATAAAGCTGTCAAAGTTACATATAAATAGTAGGATGATTCATCCTTGGAGGTAGACGTTGCGTATTTTACAGTGTTTGATGTGTTGTCTCAGTGTACCCATCTTGATGGGCGCAGAGCCATGGACGGTACATATTGATTTTAATAAGGGCAGTGAGGGTGAAAAAGTCAGTGAAATGGGCGCTGCTGGCAGGACGCTTTATACCAAGGAACAGACGTATACAGGTGGACAAGCAGCGGTTTTGCACGCGCGTCGTGGAAAAGAAGAATTTGGTCGTTGGGGTGGCACTATTACGTTCCCTAAGCATTTGCATAAGGGTGATGAAGTATGGTGGCGCGTACATACCCATTGGCCCAAGGGGATGGATTACAGTGCGAGTCCACGCTTAAAGTTTATGCGTATTCATACCTGTCCCAAAGGTGGCGGTAATTTTGGTTATGATGATATTTACATGAATGCACCGGGGAGTAAGCATCCGCTGCAATTTATTTATGAAGGCCAGCATAAATGGTCGATGATTGGCACTGCTGAAGATGCGGTTCAATACGATGCATGGGAATGTTACGAATATTATGTGAAGTTTGATGATAAGAGCGTTGATGACGGAGGTGATGCACGTGTACGTTTTTGGAAAAACGGTAAGCTACTCGCTGATATTACCGATCGGATTACCTTGAAAAAACCAGATGCATATGCTGACGCTGCATTTTTATTTACCTATTGGAATAGCTCGCCGTGGCAGGGACAAATGCTTTTAAAAGATTCAGTGACGTTTCAAGTTGGTGAAACCGTCTCTGCGAGTGGTAATATGAAAATTAAATGGAAGGTTGCTAGTGCTAAAGAGGGCGTGGTCTATTTAGTCGATCCAGAAAAAGATTGGAAGCAACGTAAACGTCCCTATTCCACTATTAAAGCGGGCGAGACCTTGACCGGCACCACATCGCAGCAAACGGCAACAGTTGAAACGGTATTACATACACATCCAAGCATGGACATTAAAATGTATGTCGATGATATTACAGTGACGACTAAAAAACCGGAGACCGTGGACGCCCACGGTAATCCGTATCTCGGTCCAACTGAACCCGATAAAAAATAATCAAGTGTTTTGCCTAAACGTTTTGTAATACACCGCAGTAACTGCGTATACTCTTGGCTAATTGACGACCAAGGTCACGATAATCTTCCTCTGATGCTGGAACGCCTTTAAATGCTTGATAGGTGCATTCTAAGGTTGTTGAGGCAATGTTAAAGGTATCGCGGAACCATAAATTAGCA
>JANQLF010000160.1 GCA_028280785.1 Planctomycetota bacterium | reverse complement strand
TCGTGGCACCCAACAAAACCGTTACAGCCTGAAAAGGTCCTTCATGATTAACATCGATTATTTTAGGTATATTCCAAAGGACTATTTCGACATTGTCTTTCACCTCAAAAGCAATTTGCTCTTCTATTTGGATAGTAAAACGTTCATAAATACCATCACTAACAAACGGCCGCAGCGGACCCAGTTCCTGTCGACACCATGATTCTTGAATTTTGTGAAATGCGAATTTCAAACGCTCCTTAAACACCGACGGGTCAAATTCAGGATCATGTTCTTTCACTTGATCGATCAGCTTGGGTCGCTCTCGTTTAATGATTTCCTCAGCCCGTCTATTGATTCGATAATTGCGATTTCTCTTTTCGACATTTTTGCCATAATAAATCAAAAGTCCAATTATGATGACCTGTGCAATACCCACCAGTGGATAAACAAAGCTAAATCGGATCCACTGTGCCACTAATTCAATCTCAGCGTCTAAATCGCCAGAATAGCCTGAACCTCCACCACCAGAAAAACCACCGCCACCAGAAAAGCCACCACCGCCACTCGATCCGCCAGAGTAACCGCCACCACCGCCAGCCACGGCGTGAAGCTCAACATTGCTGCCAGCAAACACGCAAAGAGCTAATATTAAAAATAGTGATTTAATCATTTACAGTTTTACCAATAAATCATACGATCTTCACGTGTGTTGATCGAACTCTGCTCATCGAAGGCATTAAATTCGATACTAATACCACTTGGATCGGTACACCACAGCATCCAACTGCCATCTGATGCCTGTTTCTTGTTATACGTTTCTACGCCACGTTCAGCTAAATTCGCTTCGCATGCATCAATATCATCAACCTCAAAACACAGATGTTTAATACCCTTGCACCCATCAATTGGCTCTTCGGCCAATTCAAAAGCTTCGATATAGCTACGGTCATCAATCTTAATCATTAAACCAAAACGTTCACCTTTACGAATATATTCGTAATGAACAGCGAGACCTAATTTTTGACAATAAAATTCCTCTGTCGCTTTGAGATCAACGACATCAATGCAGATGTGATTTAAGGCACGAATCATCCCTGGCTCCTGTACATTTATACAGGATAAGCAAGAGAATCTCAGACGCTAGGAGCACCGCGCGCTAATCAGCGCAAGTGATCATTAGGAATCAGCTAACGGTTCCTGCATCTCGGTGATTGCTGGAAGTTCAGATGCCTTAGTCGCATTTAGCTCGATGTAATGCTGCCACTCTTCCGGCACATCTTCTTCGGAATAAATGGCTTCAACTGGGCAGGCACTCATACATGCCGCACAATCAATGCATTTATCCGGGTCAATGTAGACCATCTTGTCATCATGATGAAAGCATTCGCAGGGACAGACCTCAACGCAGTCTGTATATTTGCAACCCGCGCAGGGTTCGCATACAACATAAGCCATAATTGGCTCCTTTGAACATGGGAATAAAAGGTAATTATTCCGGTGGATGTCACCAAGCAGCCTAACAGATGGGCAATAAAGATTCTATACAAAAAACAAAACCTGGCCATAAAATGCCAGGTTTTGCTTATGTTGCATAAGATTTTTACTGCAGAATAAACGAATGTTTATAGAATACCTTCGAATAAAACCGTCGACAGGTATCGCTCGCCACTATCTGGCAAAATTGCAACGATGGTCTTACCCTTGTTCTCTTCACGACCTGCTACACGCAAAGCAGCTGCTACTGCTGCACCAGAACTGATACCACATACAATTCCTTCATCCGTGGCCAATTTACGTGCACATTCGATGGCATCTTCATCAGATACCTGTTCTACTTCATCGACCATGTCTAAATCAAGGGTGTCAGGAATAAAACCAGCGCCGATACCTTGAATTTTATGCTTGCCAGGAACCAATTCTTCACCGGCTTTTTTCTGGGTAATAACAGGGCTAGCAACTGGCTCTACGGCAACACTGGTAATTGCCTTGCCTTTTTCATTTTTGATAAAGCGAGATACACCACTAATAGTGCCACCGGTACCAACGCCAGAAATTAAGATGTCAATTTCACCATTGGTATCGTCCCAAATTTCAGGACCTGTGGTTTTTTCATGAACAGCTGGATTAGCAGGATTTTTAAATTGCTGCGGCATATAATGCTGATCGCTACTAGCAGCTATTTCTTCTGCTTTACGAATGGTTCCGCCAACGCCTTCTGCACCCGGCGTTAACACTAATTCTGCGCCAAAAACAGCCATCATATTACGACGCTCAACACTCATCGTATCAGGCATGGTCAAAATACATTTGTAACCCTTTGCCGCACAGACATAAGCAAGTCCAATACCAGTATTACCCGACGTCGGCTCAACAACGGTCATACCTGGCTTTAACGAGCCATCTTTTTCGGCCTCGGCAATCATGTTGCTGGCTATACGACATTTTACGGAATAGGCAGGGTTACGCCCTTCCACCTTCACTAAAACTTTTGCACCCAATCCTTCACTCACCTTATTGAGCTGAACTAATGGGGTATTTCCAATCGAATCAGGGTTACTCTGATACAGGGTCATGCGTTCTCCTTAAGGCCGGCCACTGTATACGCGAAATGCGCATTACCAGTTTGATGATTAAGGCACACGAATACTTAAACAACTGTAATTATTACACTTACATTTGGTTAATTTTGGTTAATTTTTTACCTGATAGGGCTTGCCTCCTACACCTTCAGAGGCCATAATGTGCCCCTCTCATCAGGAGGACTCATGCCAGATAAACGACTAGCACTGAAAGACATTGCCGAGCAAGCCTCGGTCTCTGCCGCTCTCGTATCGAACATTCTCAATGGCAAAGGTCGCGCCTCACAGGCAGTACGAGAAAAGATCATCAACCTCCTCGAAGAAAATGGCTACAAACCACGCTATAAACGTCGACCTATTATCTATTTTTCCGAATCACGATTCGACCTCGATCGCGATCACTATAGTCCACATAATTTTACGGCCCTCTTAAGCGGCATCGCGCAACAAGCGATCGATTCTGAATTAAATCTCATGCTCGAATTCAATGACAGCGAGCAGGCCGTTTATAATATTTTTGATCAGCACCCAAGCGGTATATTAATTAATGCTGGATCAAAATATACCGAGGAAATCATTCGCAGAGCACGCAAGGATCAAATTCCAGTTGTCCAAGTTGGCTATGACAATGAAGACCCTAGCCATCACGCTGTCATTGTTGATAGCTACACCGGTGCTTATCAAGCCACTCAATATTTAATTGAAAAAGGTCATGAACGCATTGCGTGCATTCGTTGGGGCATGGATTCAGAAAACAGCCAAAAGAAATTCGCAGGTTTTACCTCAGCAATGAATAATGCCGGTGTTCATATCGACGTTGATTACATAGTTGAATCACCCTCATCACGTTCTGAGTTACCGGATCCACAGAATATGCGTCAAGGCCGTGAAGCGATTAAAAAACTCCTAGCATTAGACAATCCGCCAACAGCAGTATTCGTCGACAATAATTTCATCAGCCTGCCTATCATTTTCCCACTTAAAGAAGACAGCGGTCTCCTTCCACAGCAAATCAAAGATTTGGAAATCGTTCACTTTGGCGACATTGATTTACGACCAAGTCACATAGCCATGACTGGCTCATTAAATTATGACGAACCAAGTTATACCTATATGCGCATAGACTGGAATCAAATAGGCCGCAGTGCTACTCAACTGCTCTTACAAATAGCCAGTGATGGCAACGGCAAAGATAAATCGGATCAATCGCATATTTTACGCATCAGTCCCAGCATTCGCCGTGTACTTGACGGTAAAATTTTGAGCAATTACGAGTAATTCATGCATATACACATATTAAAAGACACCGCCATCACACCGATAGCTGAATTTAATGCCGATGACGCTCTTGAAGTTTTGCAATCAAGTTCGCATCAGGTTCAATATTGTGACTTCAATCAATTAGCGGAAACACGACGCAACGACTGCGATTGTTTAATTGTCCCTTACCAAACTGGCAATTGGCCGGACCAGGCTTTTCAACAGATGCTTACGCTTCATGAGCATGGCA
>JANQLF010000159.1 GCA_028280785.1 Planctomycetota bacterium | reverse complement strand
CCCGGGGGGGCATAGCCCCCTCGAAACCTCAGTTGATTTCTAGGAAATTATCACCAGGAATTTCCGGAAACGGCGCCGTCGGCAATTCTTGATACCAATACGCAACCGATGCAATGTCATCTTGAAGCGGCAAGTAACGTCCATGCTTACGCCAGCCCAATGCTTGAATGGTGACTTTTAAATCTTCTTTAAAGCGAATGGGATCAGTGATGTGCCAGCGATACATCGAAAAGCGTGTATTTGCACCATAAACGCCGTCCGGTCTCACAATATGCGGAACACCAGCATAAGCCGTTGTATATTCCTGATATTGCTTGGTTGCTTTATTTTCAAAATTATACGAACCACAGAAATAATCTTCAGTACCAGTACCACAAATAGTTGGATAACCGGTACTGCCAGCAACGATTTCACCGTTTGAGACTTCAGGCTTAGCATCGCCATCCATGTAGAATTTAATCTCACCCTCACCCCACCAGTTATTATTATTTAACTGCCAGGCCATATAGGTACCAGCGTAATGACCTTTACCTTGGACATCGTCTAAAATCGTATAGACCTCACCAAATTTTAATGGGTTGGTGCGACGGAATTGCGCATGGAAATAAGCCGCGTTATCTGGCACTGGTCCGAGTGCATAATTAATTTGGAAAAAGATCCGCATGTCATCTTGTGGATTACGATTTTCCATAGTAATGCGAATGCGTTTACGGAACGGCATCGGCCAATAACAATTAAAAGCATTACCCGGATTCACACAAACAGCCAATGAATTAATATGCGCAAAGGTATCGAAGCTGGTAAATGCCGAAGCAAAGAAATCACCAATTGGTGCTTCGACACTCGGATGCTCTTGGTCATCGTAATAAATGCGAATAATAGTTGATCGATAGAGACCAGTAGGCGTCATCCAAATTTGTTGGATACAACCTGGGCCTTCTATATCAGCGAGCACCATGGTCTCGCCCGATTTAATCGTGTCGCAGGGATGGACTTTCCAGCCTTTTCCCAGTTCACGCGCAGCACCTGTTGGGTTACCATTTTCGTCGAGCGGCACCTCATCACGGGCACCACCAGCGCGTTCACCGCTACGGTTTTCGCTGCAAATAGAACGTGATTCTACATCACTAGTCAGGGCCATCGTGGCCAAAGAACAATGCAAGCCGTCAAAGCTCATAAAACACTCCTCATCTGTATAGAGCAATTGGTTTAGACAAGTTGTATTTTAGTGCGGTAGAATCTCATTTCATAGCGTAATATGAAATAAAACTTGGACTATCTTATGATTCTGATCGATTTGTTCGTTTGAAACTTAGAGTCGAGATTCGATCAGGGCGCTCAACGATGTTTGCGCACCAGCCGAGAGCAGACCTAATTGCCACGGGATCTTGATGTAGTTCTGCCGATAACCGGGATCGTCAACGCCTTGAATCAGCATCTGTAATCCCGTATCAGGTATCTCTAACCGCTCATCAATGCCGCTGCGAATGCACTCACCATGAGATATATTGGCAGTCCATTCATGCTCTTGGTCAACATTGTTAGCAGCAGCAAACGCATCATCGGGTTTGACATGAATGGGCGTCCAATTTCCCGAGCTCATGTCCTTAGTTACATAAAGTTGAAAATATCGATTATGACTGAGTCCTTCAATGATTGAAACATACCATGGTTTATCTTTTATTTTATAGGTATGCGATGCTTCGAATAACATCCAGCCCTCACCGCGATCCTCAATAACTTTACGTGGCGCACTGAAACCAAATGGAAATGCATCATAGGAACAGGTACTCATTGCAAAATAACCACTACAACCGGTAAAAAATAAATACATTAATTTACCGTCCCCCATAACCCAAAAATCTAACCACGGGATGGGTTGATCTTCAGCGAAGAATGGTTGAGCAACTGACCATCCTGTCGGATCATTAATATTTTTATTGCACGAGAACATTGGCTGCTGCGGTTTTTTACGATCTGCACAAAATGCTTGGAAGACTAAATACCACATGCGATGGGGCCGATAATAAAATACCTGTGGTGCGGCAAATTTATGATCATGAATTGCATTCATCTGAAAGCGCGGCGCCTGATCAGCCACCGACCAATCACTAAAGGCTGCATACTCTATATAGGGTAAGTTTTGACGTTGGTCGCGTACCGTCGTAAACATATGCCAACGCCCCTCATGGCGCACAATAGTCGGATCTTTGCAGGCGTGGCTGCGCAGCGTGCTATGCGGTCGTGGTTTATAAATTGGGTCAGAAAGTTGCCATTGCATTGATAAAGTAGTCATACCTAAATATCCGAATGGGTACGCTGAGGTTACAGATAGTTCAATTGAATCATGATTACGTCATCATGTGTATGAAAATCATTCTGAATATATTTTGACAGTTTACGAGCGGAATATAGATTCTTTCGATCACTTGAGGAGCATGCAGCTTATGCAATGGCAAAGCGTTACAGCAATTTATATAATCGGCGGCACCTATCCCGTCGCCACCTTTGTCGAAGAAGCCGATGCCGAAGCCTGGGCTGAATCAAAATTCCCGGGCGAATGGATTAAGAAGCCTGTAAAAATCCCTCATCTTCCTCTAGCGAGCAAGAATGCCAAAAAGAACCTCAAAAACGTGGCAGCCATGCTTGATAATCTCGATTGGGAAGACGAAGGCGGTGAAGACGAACCCGTGAAGAAAGTTATTATCACTCCTGACAATTAGTTATACGGCGAAATATTTTCCAGATAGATTTCAACCCGTCTATTTTGACGACGACCTTCCACACTGCCATTGGATGCTACAGGTGCATATTGAGATTTAAATCCACCTGAAATACGTTTTGGCGTAATACCAGATTTAATCAGTTCACGAATAACTGCAGTCGAACGCAAGGCCGACAATCCCCAATTATCACCAAACGTTTTCACCGATATAGCTCGATTCATTGGTGTACTATCAGTATGCCCAACCACTACCAAACGTTTATCAGCATAAGCACCGCTGTTTAATTGCTGCGCTAAATTATGTAAGGAAACCTTTGCCTGCTCATTTAATCGCGCAGATCCTGATTGAAACGCAAGCCCATCAACACTGATATGATCTCCGGCAACAGAAATATGTCGGCCAGTAGATATACCCGTTAATTGAACCTCCATGCCCTTCATTTGTTCCTCTAATCGTTGAGCACGCATGCGCGCATCATCACGTTGCTGCTCTAATATCCGCACCTCTTCAACGGTGAGCTTAAGCTCATTCATCAATCGCCGATTTTCGGCTTCATACTCAGATTTCATTAATCGTAAATCTTGCGTACAACCAGTACTGAGCAGACCGACGGCCATAAGTGAAAGACATAGATGCGGTTTCATAGGGGATCCTTTATTGGTAGCGAGGTAGAGTGTGGCTTATCTCTAATTCACTGGCCATGGCCCCTTCTTTCAAAGTATTTTCAGTGCTTATGGTCACCCTTGCATTGATCACCCGTTATCAATGCACAAGGAATTTCACATGCTCAGACTACTGCTCCTTTTGCTGATTACGTTCCCAAACATGTATGCAGCGGACGCTGTTAAACCCTCAAAAACACAGGTCTATAAAACAGTCAGAGATGTCGACCTAAAACTGCACATCTTCAACCCCAAAGAGCACAAAAACAGTGATAGCAAAACTGCTATCGTCATGTTTCATGGCGGTGGCTGGCAACGTGGACACGCTTCCGCTTATTACCCGCACTGTGCCTACTTTGCATCGCGCGGTATGGTCGCCATTACGGTTGAATATTCTTTAATCACCGACAAGGAAAAACACTTACCACGAGACTGTGTGCTCGATGCCAAATCAGCGATGCGCTACGTGCGTAGCCATGCCAAGGAGCTAGGTATTAATCCCAAGAAAATTGCAGTCGCCGGATCTTCCGCTGGTGGTCAACTCGCACTTATTTGTAATAGCGAAACTGGTATTAACGATCCCAACGATGATCTCAGCATTTCGTGCAAACCTCAAGCCGTCATTCTACATGCTCCGGTTTTAAATACCGGACCAGAGGGTTTCTCGCACAGATGGGTTCGCAAATACTGGAAGGAATTCTGCCCACATCACAATATCACCAAAGAGAGCGCTCCAACCCTCATTCTCCTCGGCGATAAGGATACCGTCACTCCTATACCTATTGCCAAAGCTTTTAAAAAGAAAATGGACGAAAATAATGTCTCATGCGAATTAGAAATTTTTGTTGATGGTGAACATCGTTTTCATATTCCTAAAATGGAAGAGAATTATAAAAAATGCATGGTCCTTGCCGATACGTTTTTAGTGAAGCACGGATTCCTCACTGGCACTGAAACCATTTCTTCGCAGAAAAAATAGAACGATTATTCCTAATCTCGTTCCTCTGGAGCATCTACGACTAAATTGTAGCCTGCATATGCCATACCGAGCAATGTCAGATTTATAAGTAAGAAGATACCTGCTGATCTCCAATCTCTAAAGACACCTTGCAGCATTCCCCACGCTGTTTCCCAGTAAGTTACGGGTGTATAACCAAATTTTGCCATTTCTTGATTAAAAGATTTATTCGATGAATCAATAATCATAGCGATACCAATATATGCAAAGACAGCGATCACAATCAGCAGCAATCCCAAAATAACTCGTACAGTCCGTTTCATTCCATGGTCTATTATGTCTAATAAATGAGTGAATCTATCACTATTGCGCCAGCATCGGCCTATTTCTATACTGCGCGGCCTACTAATCCCTATCAAAAAACCAGGAACAATGATGAGCTCAAGACCAATTCGCAGAAGAGAACCGAAAGAATATACGTGGCGGCATCTTGAATGGCGCTTTTGGTGGTTTTTCTCAAACTCTTTTCATATGATTCTCGGTGGCGTAGCAGTCACCTTTGCAACCATGGGTGCAATCGCTCCAGAAGAATACAATAGGTGGTTTTCAGGAATTGCCGGCATATTCACTGCATGGATGGGATTCTTCAAACCCAAAAAACATTTTATGATGTTTAGCAAAGCTTGGTGCGTGCTTGATCAAGCTATCATTCGCTATCGCAATGGTTTGATCGATTTAACCGAACTCGACAAAGCACTCGAAGAAGGGGAAAATATTATCAGAAAAGGCAACGAAGATATGATCGAAAACCCTTAGTCTCGATCCCAGCAATATTTAAGATTGTATCATCTCATCTAGCGCTCGTAGGTATAATTCATCACCCTATCTGAATTAAGCACCAAGAGTGATAAACCCATGATGATGGCCGGAATCCCTAATAATAAACACAAGCGCATAATAACGCCTACTACCATTCGTTCTGCTGGGATCCCATTAAATAAGACCCATGCTATATAAGCGGTTAAAATAAGTCCTAAAATACATAGTCGTGCACTCCAAACACGTGCAAATTCTTGACCTTTAATTAAGCCACGGCCAAGCAACATAAATATCGGACCGAACCAACCTACATTTTTGGCATCAAAACCGTAATCAAGCCCCCGCTCGAGCCACTGATAAGTAAGCGCAAAACCGTACAGCAAAAACACAATACCCACAGCCAACAAATTCTTTGGCAAGCGCTCGCGCTGCTCAGCAATGTCACTATTTTCTAAAACCTTATCCTCTTGCGGTGGACTAAATGCATGATCTTCTGTCATCATTACCCTTGTCTTATCTTCATTAATTTTATATAAGCATTCCAAATAACCGGCAAGGCTAATAAGGAACAAACAGCAGCAAATCCAAATCCACCACACAGAATAAGCAGCTGCAGGAAAATGGCATTAATCAAAATCAATCGCGACAAGTGGCGCTCACTCATCACAGCACTCTATCAGATGAAATCATTGTTTAAAGTGAGATAACACAGGCTTTCAATACGCGTGCTGCCAATAAGCTATAGTTATGCAAAAATATAAAATTCCACTCGTCGTTATCGGCATCTTAATAATAGAATATATTGCCGTCCTGGTGCTCAAATCCGTCAAACCGAGTGATGATGAAAATGTGATCATTGCCGCATTATTTTTCTTTATTTTCATTGGTGCAATCGCTGGATTTATTTTGCACAAAACCACACATGTGGTTCTAGCAATTTTACTCTGTGCGATTCTAGCCACTGGTTTAGCCATCGTCTTTAAGCCACCTGGTAAAAATGCCCCTATGGCAATCGCCATGGTTTTACTCTCTCATCTCTTCATCATGCCAGCCGGTGGTAAACTCGGTATCAGCATCCGCGGCATGATCGACGGACCGCCTAAATAATTCCGCTAAGCTTGTGTAGACAATCACTTAACGCTCTCGCCATAGGTGCATACGTGCGAGATTCCCCATCTTATTGACGACCGTTTTAATGTCACTATTATAGTGTCATGAAACCAGCCCAACCTGTACAAGGATTAATAGACGGTCTCAGCTGCCTACAATCCGTTCTTTCCAGCAATAAACCGAGCGGAAGCCGCGAAGTTGGCCGTCGTTGCGACTTGAATCGCACCCGCGCCAACCGCTTACTTGGTACGTGGCGCTATCTTGGAGTCCTTCAACAAACAGAAGATTTAAAATACGCTCCCGGGCCAGCCTTACATGTTTTAGCCGGCATGGGTATTCAAGCATCGGGACTCTTGCAAGCAGCATTGCCAATTGCCGAATCATGGTGGCAAAAGGGTTACTCCGTTTCCCTGGGTGTGCGTTGGCAGGATAAAATCAGTTTTTTATTACAAGCACCCGCAGATACACCGTTCCTCGAAGGCATCGGTCGACAGTACACCACCAGTGCATTGTGCTCTTCCGCAGGATTAGCCATGCTCAGCGCAGCATCAGCAAGCGACCTTAAAAAATGGGATTGTGCTAAGGAGTGGGAGGACATAGGTGATGACAGTACATTTAAAGATGTCATCAAAAACATTCAGGCCAACAATTATGCAACACGCCTCTATCCTCACCAAATTCGTTCTATTGGCGTACGCTTAAACAAAGAAGGACAAGCTGCACTCGCTATCTCTAAAAAACGAATGAGTGAAAAAAAGATTCCAGAGATCGTTAAACAATTACACCAATCAGCAGACGACATTACAAAACGACTACAAGCACATCATGCGCCCCTCGAGGTCGCCAACATTCCCGCATAAAAGAGACTTACAATGATGACTCCAGATGAACTCTATGCTTTTGACCTTAATGGTTATCTCCTCGTCGAAAATGCCATCGACTCAGATTTACTTGAATCCATTACAGGCTTGGTTGACCAATGTGAACAACGCGTTGGTTTAAATGAAACCAAACGCAACGAGCGCATTTCACGAATTGTCCTCGAAGACCCGCGCTTTGTTGAAGTCGCGATGACTCCTGCAGTGGTTTCTCGTGTCATTGACTGTATTCAGTTTCCGCGAATTAAATCAACGTGGCTGGACTTTAAAGCTCAAGGTGGTGGCATTGGCTATCATGCCAACCACACCCCCTATGACCCAGTCGATGCTTACTACTGGCAAGGTCAAATTTATGCAAATTTAATCACCGTTTGTTATGCCCTTTGTGATATTCCCGAAGACGGCGCAGCACTCGATGTGATTCCCGGCAGCCATAAAGCAAATTACCCGCTACCGGAAAACCCAGCGATGCTGGCCTCACTACGTAAAAAATTACCGATGAAAAAAGGGTCGGCACTTATCTTTTCTCATGATATTAATCATGGGTCGGAAAATAATCGTGATTACGTGAGACGTTGCCTCTTTACCAGTTTCTCAACCGGTTCATCAGCCCACTCACAAGGCGATAATTACCTCTACGATGACATTTTCGAAAACGCCGAGGAAGGTAGCTGGCGAAAATATTTATTTCGTCGCCCACAAGGTGATCGAGACTGTTACCCACAACCACAACACCGTTTTCTCGATGAAGCCAACCCTGTTTTACACTAATGCTCACCGCAATTCACCAACGTCATGACGTCATACGACAAGACATAGCCTTTGCTTTTAAAAAAGGACAAGCACAAGCACCGTTACTTGTCTTTCTCCATGGTGCTGGTGAAAAAGGAATTAGTCCTGACGATCTCATTAATCACTCAGCTTGCACCTTATTACAAAAGCAGCTACCGGGATGGCATCTTCTGCTGCCCTGTTGCCCAAGCGATGTCGCCTCCTGGCCACGTGATTTGGTCCTTGATTGCATACGCAATTACGCCCAACGAGCACAGTGTTCGCATATAGTGCTCTGTGGTATCAGCATGGGCGGCCGAGGCGTTTATGAATTACTTTATGAATACGCAGATTATTTTAGTGCGGCCATCTGCATCGCTGCACATGGCATTCCCAATCTTTCTTCACAGTTTAATCACCTCCCACTATTCATCGCCCACGCGTACGATGACCAAATTGTTCCTATTGAGCGCGCTATAGAAATGGCTGCGGCAATTCCTCAGACTCAAACGCTGTATGTAGAGAATTCAGGGCATAATTGCCTAGAGACGGTCTTGG
>JANQLF010000075.1 GCA_028280785.1 Planctomycetota bacterium | reverse complement strand
CGGCACATCAGGAGTCAGAAAAAAAGAATAGTTTCTTCCTAGTGGCTTGTTCATTGATAGTGGTCGTTATCGCGGCATTTATAGTGCTCGGTATCGAATCGAGTCCTCAAAGTAAAGCCTTGCAATCATTTTCTGAAAATGTTGATGAATCACAAATTAAATACCCACATCGATTAAGTGCTTATTTATCGCGCTGTTGGCTGGCAACTATCGATGGTGAGCAAGAAACGAAAGTTGTGCTCAATGCAGATAAAGCACATCTAGAAACTGTACCTTCATTTGATTGGTCGACAGCAGGAGCTGTTATCTATAACGTTTTAAAAGATCGGCATAATTATCGAAAATATGCCTTATTTGCTGCATCTGGAATTGAGGATCAGCTCCAGCGCTGGCGTTTGGAATATCAAGAATTAGCTGAAAACCCTCACGAGCATTTCCATGATTTTTTGCGAACGAAAGACTTAGATTTTATTGCTTATGGTGAAATACCGAAACGTTTGCGTAAAAAGCAAGTTTCACCAGAACTGATCCAAGTCGTTTCCTGGCTTTTGGCCGGAACCCATGACCGTAAGGGCAATAATATCTATTATGATAAATTTGCTAAAGGGCAATTTCCAAGTGGTATTGAATTAGCCAAGTTTAGTGGCGAACAGGGGCTGCAATTAGTTGAACGCGGGATGGAGTATGATGTGCAGGACCTTGGTTTTTATCAGGGATACCTGTTGCGGTTCAGCGATGTGTCGTGGGATGAAGGTTGGAAGGTTTTGTCCATCGTTGGTCAACATGCAGTGAATCCATTGGAGCGCCTTAACAAGCGTGTGGAATTTTAATGCCAGCCACGCTTAAAGATATTGCGCAGGCATGTAAATTAAATGTATCTACTGTCTCACGAGCATTGCGTGATGATCCGTTAGTCAAATCAGCAACAATTAAACGTGTTAAACAAACAGCCGAAAAATTAGGGTATATTCCAAATGTTGCTGCACGTTCCTTGGTTGGTGGAAAGACCCAGACTGTTTATGCGATTATACCGAGTCTCCATCAAGATTATGATGTCTTAGCAGCGGATGCGGCGAGTACGTCGTTTTATGACGCCGGTTATGATATGGTCATTGGCTTACATCAGCATGATGCTGGTCATCTACAACGTATTATTAAACGAGTTTGCCAAGTGGCTGTGGATGGCGTTTTAATTTTGCCATTAAACAAAGACAATAAGTTGGACTACTATCAGTTGCTGAGTGATTACCAGATTCCTTATGTGTGTATGGATCGTCGCATTGAGGGGAGCACTGTCCCATTGATTACAAGCGATAATCAACGTGCTGCGTTTGATATCATCAAGCAGGCTCATGCGCTCGGTGCTCGGAAAATCTGCCTATTTAATGCTGCTCTGGCAAATTCTGTTCAAGAAGTGAGGGCTCGTGGTGTTCAAGAGGCAATTGAACATTTTGATTTGCAATGCATTGAGCCAGTAGCATTGAATAATCAGAATATTTCTGAACAATCACAAATATTACTGTTCGCTGAAAACCCAGAAGCGATTCATGAATCAGTGGGTAGCCTAGAAGAATCCTATTACCACGTAGCTCTTTTCGATGCACCATTGCCTTATTCTATTAATGGGCGTCAGTATATCTGCGAGCAAGATTTTGAGGCAATTGGCAAACGGTCGGTCGAGGTGCTCTGTCAATTAATGAATGGTGAATCATTAAGTACGCAAGAATATATCTTGCCACCTAAGCGAATTTATCGTATTTAATCATTCGATGACTAAACGGAACCCAACGTAGATGCTACCTTGATTGGGGTTGACCCCACGGCGAACGGCGCTGCGACAGTTTGGTGAGTCATCAGCCCAGCAACCACCACGAATTATTTTTAATGCGGGCGTGATAGCTAGTGTTTCACCGTAATCAGCTTGTCCATCCCAGTCGGTGCTACAGATTTCAGCGATGTTGCCGTGAATATCATAAAGTCCCCATGAATTCGGTAAATCATTTCTCACTAAGGGAATGCCGGTATCATCGACGGTTGAATTATCTTGTATGCGAAAAACACCGTAAGCACCTAGGGCATACGTGTAGCGACTGGCAGTGATGGTCACGTTACCACTGTCGGTCTCTTTAGTCCAATCATTACGCATGATGCCTTCTGCAGTTTCCTTAGCTTGTTCAAGTCTAGCATTCATGTCATCACTGAGCGTGGAACCGTTAAGCGTCAGGGACTTAATTTTACTTTCTACGTCGGTTGAATTAATAGTGAGACCACCGTTGTTTTGGCCTTCGCCATGTAGTTTATGTGAATAACGCGTTGTGTTGATGACTCGATTGCCGAGTAAGCTATTTTGATAATACGCTCGGACTAAATGAATGCCGTTATTATAACCAGCGCAAGCGATATATTCGCCGTTGGGATCAACGGAGCCAGAGCCATCATAACGAATGCCATTATCGACGATGTATTTTTCAACGAATACTTTATTACCATGGCGGTCCTGACTTAATAAATCACCGTCATTATGCGCATAAAAAGCAAAATCTTCACCATCTAGATCGGCTGCAGCTACTATTTTTTCACCTGCTTTAAAGGCATAATAACGATTGGGTACGCTGCCAAATGCGGTGTAAACAACATCTGAACCCGACCAATGTTTTACATAGAGACCGCTGGTTCCGGTGAAGGTGCTGCCATCAGCTTTACGATATTTACCAGCTTCATATTGATCGACGCGTTCGAAACCACCGTTGGTGCTGTCGACAACGTAGTAATGAAAGATTGGAATGAGTTTAGCATAATCGTTAGCGGTAAAGGTATCACGAATATTACTATTAAAATTACCTTCCACATTAGCAGTGGCTTCAACCGAACTAGCAGCTGCTTTTTGAGTAATGGATGCACTCATCGGGACTTCGACGACGGCAATACAGTTTTGGTCGACGCCGAAATTTACTTGTACTTGTTGCTGCTCAATCCATCCACCAGTATTGACGTTTGATTTATTAAAATAATCGTCTGGATTGGTAATTGGAGCGCCAGCATCGGTTAAAATATAATCAGGACCATAAATGACCGTGCCTGTTTTGGTGCTGTACATTGTTGTTGTGTTAGCGCGCGCAAAGTATTCCCATTCATCTTCGCTTGGTAGTCGCGCTTGATCACCACCGAGGGCGGTTGTCAGGGCGGTCATAAAGTTTTGGATGTCAGTATAATTGACATTGTTCACTGCCAAATCGTCGCCAATAAATTTAGCTACATCAGCGCCAGGTGTCGTGGGGTTAGCTGGTACCGTGCCGGTTATGGTTTGCCAAAAACGTTGTTTGCATTCAAATTCGCTTACCCAAATCCCATTGTTGATCGGCGTACCGGGACCAAAAGTAACCGTGTGCTGTGACTCGTATTGGTGACGATGCAATTCATCACTGGGGCTTCCCATGATATAACGATCTGGCATGGTTTTATAATCTGTTGGTGCAGCTCCACCGCCGTAGGCATGATTCACTTTTACGAAGATTAATTTAACGTCGCTATTCGGTGCAATGGTGCGATTGATATAGGTATACCATACTTCATAGGTTGCATCCCATTGTGGTGCATCGATGGCTGGCGTTGTTAAATCACCATCCGACCAAGCAGGAACTGGATCTGCCCATGCAGCTGCCTGTAGGGTGGTGACCACACAAAAGAGTAAAATACTTATTATATATTTCATAAGTGTTCTCACTGATCATTCGTTTTAAGATTGCGGTGTGTACGGCGATATTGCAAATGTGAGTCAGCGACATTGCCGTCTTCATTTGGGTCTATGACATAAATAACTTCAGAGGTAACGTCGGCCATGCGTTTGTCTAAAACATTATTCCATACCTGACAATGATTAACGGCCTTATAAAAACGCGCTTTATTGATGGTTAAGCGTCCAGTCTTAGAAAATGGTCTTATGGGTGAGTTGTCAGTCCATGTGTTATCTAGCCACAAAGAGTGCTGAGATAAAACATCATTAACGTCAGCTTGGTTTAAAATTTCCCATTGGTGCCCATTCCATTTATATCCAGCAAGCGCGGCTGTTGCACTCGCTTGACTAATAAATCGATAACGAATGCCGTAAGGGTTTTCCCAACTAAACAGTGTGCGATGTGTAGTGCTGTTAATACGATCGATCCATCCAGAACGTGTGCTTTCAGCGTAGCCATCGCCATTAAAGTCTAATGCAGCAGAGCCAAATACACTCATGCGGACATCATTGAGTGCATATTCCATACCACGTGTATTGGTGCCAGGTGCAATCTGCGAAGTATACATATCTGGACGGTCAAAATAAAATCCAGTTTGTGTCGCATTACCTGCAAGCGTGCCATTACCTGGAGAACTTAAACTTTCACCGAGTATACGTAAAAACTCCGCTTCGACCTGTTGCATCATGGTCGTCGGATTAGTGGTGCTTATATCGATGAGGCAATTGGTGTTATCAGCTTTTGGATCTAAATGCGTATATTGACTGCCATCATTTCCAAGTTGAAAGCCCCAGGCATTTTGTGCAGCAGTGGTGGCTGCTCGTAGTGCAAAGCCAATATCCCACCAGTAGCTATTCGCGTAGGCTGGATCAACCGTTTTATTAAGGCGCTTGCGATGATGGCGTTGATAAAATGAAGAGCCAGGAACAGTTGCGTATTCGCTTGCTAAATTGGTGTAGAGGGCGTGGACGTCACGTCCATCGTCTAAGCCAAGCGGGAAAGGTTCTGGATAGTACGATCCAAATACATCAAGTGGTGCACTGCGTTTTTTATATTGCCCAGTTTGAATATAACGTAGATGTGATGAAAGCCCTAAGGTCATCGAACGCAAGGATTCGTCATAGGCTGTTAATAAATTAATCTGCCAAGGACAATGAAAGCCATAGGTTTGACCACTTAAATGTGGGATGGCATCATTAGGACGAATGCCTTTATTGTGCGTCGTCCAATATTCTTGGGTAGAGCGATTAAAGACCCAGCCGCCCCATTGGTGATCTTCGTATAAATCATTTTTGAGTGCACGAATTTGGCCTGGTGTATGTAGTGCACCTGGCATTAATAAATTTAAACGCCCATTACCCCAGCGATTATTATCATCGGCACGACGAACTAAATTATAATTTTCGTGACGAAAATAATGATCACCCCAAGAATCATCATTACCACCCCAATGCATACCGCTGCCATGGAAAGCTTTGGCTATCTGTAGACGAATATTATCAGCGCTGTTTTTATTATTGCTCTCGAAATCCGTGACTTCGCCCCAGTGATGTAGCGGTGGCGTTGGATCAAGGGGATCGGTGCCGTAGATATCTTGTGCGACATTATTGCCCAAGAGATCCGTTCGTGCACCTTGCACTAAACGTGAGCCGGAGATGCTCAATAAATTTTTGCTGTAGTGATCTACATATTGGCGATAATCATAAAACGCTTGTGATTGATTATTGATGTCTTGGCTGCGATCGTAGGGAACAGGGCTGATGTCCTGATTGATATTGATTGCGCCATCTAGGTTAGAAACAAATACCCCATAACGGACGATAAAGATAGCTTCATCGCGTTGTGCGGCCGGGATGGGATTCATATCCTCATCATAAAAAGCAAGATCAACCCAACGTGATCGGTTAAAATTATAATTGGAAGCACCTTCTGGGTTTTC
>JANQLF010000073.1 GCA_028280785.1 Planctomycetota bacterium | reverse complement strand
GCTATGTTAAAGAATTGGGTTTAATTTGTCAGCGTGGTAAATTTATCGTTAACGATCCAGCAAAGGTGAAGAAGTTGTCATTTGCTTTAGTTTATCGCGGCGGCTTTATTGCTTATCTCAACGGCAAAGAGATTGCACGTGGACATTTGCCGTCTGGTAAAGTGGCCATGAATACCCCAGCTGAAAATTACCCATTGGAAGTACAGCTAGCTCCTGCAAAAGACAAGAAGGGAAACGACGTTCAAATCCCATTAAGCCTGGGTAGAGAGCATAGAAAAATCACTCAATTTGTAGATCACTGGTCGAAAAAAGAACGTCGTACTGAAACAATTACTCTTGATACATCTTTACTGATTAAGGGTGTGAATGTTTTGGCCATACAAACGCATCGTAGTGCTTATGATCCTAAGTATAAAAAAGCTGGTATGCGCTTTGCGGCCATTGGTGTGTCTGAGGTGCATTTAAAAGCTGAAGCGGATAATGCTGCGGTAGTCAGTAGCTTTGAACAACTAGATGGCTTGCAGGTGTGGAATAAGCAAGTGTGGCAAGAAACGAAAAACACCGATTTTAATAATCCTGCCATGGCTTTAGAGCCAGTAACAATTACTGCAGCACGTAATGGTAAGTTTTCTGGGCAGGTAGTTATTGGCTCCTTGAAAACTATCGATGCTTTGGATGCCAAAGTGAGTGACCTCAAAGGTAGCGGTGGTGCGTTGATCGCATCAAGTGCGGTTCAAGTTCGCTATGGATCGACCAATCCACTGTATGCGCAAAATAAAGCGTTGTGGAAAGAGTCACATTTAAACGGTCAGCGTTTTGACCTTTTGCATGACGCTGCACCTGCAAGCATTACGCCACGTAAAATTGAGCAAACCAAGTTATATGCGAGCATGCTTGGCGTGCCGCAGGGTTTGAAACCCGTTGCGACAATTCCTGTGTGGGCAACTGTTAGCGTACCTAAAGACGCAAGCCCAGGTAACTACGAAGGCTCATTAACAATTTCTGCTAAAGGCGAAGACAGTGTTGTCGTACCGATTAAATTAACGGTTTCCGAATGGACTGTGCCTGATGTTAAAGATTATCATGCACCGACCTTTCTTTATCAATCACCAGACACATTATCTCGCTATTTTAAAGTCGATGCCTGGTCTGATAAGCATTGGGCAATGATTGAGTCTTCACTCAAATTAATGGGTGAGGCTGGTAATGTCGGATTAATTTTCCCGCTCCAGGCTGAGTCATGCTTGGGCAATGCGGAGTCGATGATTCCATGGATTAAAAAGGCTGATGGTAGCTTTGACTATGATTTCAGCCGCTTTGATAGGTATCTTGATACAGCGCTTAAATATCATCACGTCGATCGATTAATGTATGTGGCGATTAATGTCTGGGGTGCAGAAAATAATAGAACGAAAACCAAATCACGTGATGCCAATGGCAAAACCGTTAAGACTTATGGTCCTGCACCACGCACGCAAATAACCGTCATCGATAAAGCCACTGGTGAAAAATCAAAGATGTTGATGCCTAGCTACGGTACTCCCGAGGCAGAAGCAATGTGGAAGCCGCTTTTATTACAAGTTAAAGAACGCTTAGAGAAAAAGAGTCTTTACTCGAAGGCAGTCCTTGGTGTTTCATGGGATGTCGATCCACATCCAACCCACGTGAAAATGTTTCAAAATATCCTCGGCGATATTCCATGGATGCGCGAATCGCATTTTGATAAGCGCGCTATCCGCCATGATGAAGAAGATAAAACTAAAACCACACGTGTTGCCATTAACTCTATCGTCTGGGGTGGTGCAGTTCCAGATCCAGCGAAAAAGCGTCTGTATGGTTGGAAGTATGATCCGCAGCATCTGGTATTAAATTTTAATCGCGCCGGCGTCGAAGGTTTAGTCTTACTTGGTACGCCTAATCCTTGGAGCTTCCGCATGTGGATGGAATCTACCTTAACGGGTGGTCGCAACGGTATTGGTCGTGCCGGTGTTGATTATTTCAGAAATGGTTATTCGAAGGGTAGTGGTAATGCAGGCTGTATGTTTGGTTCCTATCCGCGTTCAGCAGTGGCCCAAACTGGTCTCGGTAATAATGTCACCGATTTATTAGGCCCAAGTGAAAACGGTCCGATAACTACGGTGCGATTTGAAAATGCCAAAGAAGGCATTCAGGAAGCCGAAGCACGCATCGTTATCGAAAAAGCAATCGTAGCTAAAAAACTCGACGATGATTTGACTAAAGAATGCTTAGCAGTTTTAGATCACCGTGCTCGTATGCTGCGTATGTGGAGGATTGCTGGTCGTACTAACTGTCAAATAGCTGGACTGAAATGGCAAGATTCAAATTACAAACTATTTCAACTTGCGGCGAAAATGCCGAAGTAAAAAGGAGACAAGATGCTGCGCATTCTTGTATCGACGCTATTTTTATTTGGGATAGTGAATTTGGTTTCGGCTCAAGAGCCGGAACCGAAGCGTTATCAGGAAGAGGATTTAATAATTCCTGATGCCTATGATCCAGCAAAGAAATGGCCGCTGACTGTTATATACCAGGACATGGTGGATGACGAGCAGTTACGGCATACGCCGTATTTTGGTGCTTACGGTGCTGGGGTTTCTGAAATACTCAAAGGGGCAGAAAAATTTAATTTCGATCCGTACCGTATTTACGGCACTGGTTTTTCACGTAGTGGTCATGGTTTGCTCGAAACCTGCTGGACTTATCCACACCGTTTTGCTGCCATCGTGCCGGTGTGCAATGATTTACGTCCTAAGGATCGTTATAGTAAAGAGGGGCAGAAAAATTTAAATGTTGGTTATTTGCAGCAAACACCAGTGAAATTGCTCTACGGTAATCGTGATACATTTGTCAAAACTGGAAAATTACTATTCGATATCATGACTGAAAATAATTGTCCGGTTGAATGGGAGGAATTTAAAGGGGGGCATAATCCCTATCCAATTTATTACCGCAATATGAAGCCAATAACGGATTTTTTTGACAAGCATGTCTTCAATCCATGGCCAAAAGAGGTGACTCATGTGGTGTATAGGAAAGATGCGACGCGAGCATTTTGGGTGGACTCAAAAATGGGTGAACTGGGCAATAATCAAAAAGCATTTCCTGCATGGAAGGTCAAGGTGGCCGAAAATACCATTGATGTGCTACGCGCCGACCCCAGTACCAAAGCGTTGATTTTTCATCTAAATGATAAAGTCGTTGATATGTCGAAAGAGGTTCAAGTTATCTGGCAAGACAAGGTGCTGTACAAGGGAGCGGCTAAGCCTGAACTTGAAGTAGCAATTCATTCAGGGAACCCAAACACAAGTAAAAAAATAACGCCCTTATGGATGCAATTGAAAAAAGTATACGAAACACCACATGAGACGGGCTCTTATGACTGGACCTATATCATGATGAATACCCTATTTTCAGATAATCGCCATGGTGATCCGGTAAAGCGACGCATATTTTTAGATTTAGGTTTTCGTAAAAAAGGTGGAGCTGAGAAAGAAATAATTGATCCAGCGTCTAAGCAATTCGTTAACTGGGATGTGATGCAGAATGAGGCATCGATGAATATTGAGACGACGAATTTACGTAAAAAATTACCAGTCAAGGTTCAATGCTTTTCTAAGAAATTTAGCTTAAGAGGAGTTGTTGATGCACCAGATGCCGCATCTGAGTTGGCAGACTCTGGTGCTGCCAAAAGTGGTGATGTCGTATTGGTGAAAGTGCGCTTACAGAATAGCGGAACGGATGATTTAGATGTGACTTCGCGTATCAATCGCACGGTGTTTAAACGTTACGTTAATAAAATATTCCCAAAGAGTGGCGATGCTAAGAACTTTTATTATGGCATTTGGGAAATAGCAGGAACTCGACAAATTCGCTGGCAATGGATTAAACATGGTAACGAGGTTTATCAGGTCTTTGCCTGGGTCTTTTTAAATCCAGGCGATCAGCCAGATGCTAAGGAACTGCATGTTCAGGGCAGTAAGTATAATGACGGTTTTTATGGGGCTCAACGTGATTATGTATTGAAGGCCGGTGAGACTTTAGAATTTCCGGTGCTGCTCATGAGTGCACACTCGGCTGAACCGAAAGAGAAGAAACCGAGCTATCCAGATTTAGGTAATGTCATCACTGTGTTAAAACCAGCGCTCTTAGAAGCCTATAAAGAACTTGGATCTGAATAAGGGTAATAAATATAGTGATATGATGAATAATAGACGCGATTTCCTCAAGATGTCAGCTGCGGTATCTTTAGCTTTTGCTAGCCCTGGATTGTTATTCGCTGATCCAGGTAAGGGCGGCAAATTCGGTTACGGCGATTTAGTCGCTGATCCCAAAGGTATTTTAGACCTGCCTAAGGGCTTCTCATATACCATTGTTTCGACTATGGGCGATCCAATGAGCGACGGCTTTTTAGTGCCGGGTCGTTCGGATGGTATGGCTGCCTTTGAAAAAGATGGCGTGACTATTCTGATGCGTAATCATGAGGCCGGCTTTCATGAAGATGGTCCTTACGGTGAGCACTTCAAATTATTCAGTAAAATGAATAAGGAGAAGGTTTACGATATCTGCACCGATGGGCGTCCGTGTACGGGTGGCGTATCGAAAGTTATTTTCGATACCAAAAAACAACAAGTCATATCTCAATCTCTAGCTCTGACGGGAACCTATTGGAATTGTGCCGGTGGACCGACGCCGTGGGGCTCATGGATTACTTGTGAGGAAACCAATAAAAAGAAAAATGAAGTAGCCTACAAAGAGCGTCGCTTTACTCAGGATCATGGTTTCAACTTTGAAGTACCTGCCACAGCGAAAGCCGAACTGATTGATCCGGTTCCATTAAAAGCCATGGGTCGCTTTCGTCATGAAGCTATCTGTGTTGATCCACGCACCGGTGTTGTTTATCAAACTGAGGATCGCGGTAATGGTTTATTTTATCGCTATCTGCCCAATGAAAAAGGTAAGATGCACAAGGGTGGAAAATTACAGGCCTTGGTTTTTGCCGAACACAAGGGATTGGTGACCTATAATCATGATCCGAAGTGGGGTACAATTGAGCCAGGAAATAAATATAAAACTAAATGGGTTGATATTGAGAATGTAGAATCACCCGGCGACGATTTACGCAAACAAGGAAAAAATAAAGGCGCATCTGGTTTTTGTCGCGGTGAAGGTCTGTGGTTTGGCAATGGTGAATTGTTTTTTGCAGCAACTGCAGGTGGGAAGAAGCGCTTGGGGCAAATTTGGAAATACATTCCTGATAAAGATGAGGGTGCTGGTGCGCAAAACGAACGTGGTGGTACCATTATCTTGCACCATGAATCCAGCGGTGGGCCTACTGATATGAAGCATTGTGATAATATTACCGTCGCACCAACCGGCGATATTTTTGCCTGCGAAGACCACGGCGATGCATCTGTGCGTTTAATTGGCTTAACCCCGGCGGGTCAACCTTATGTCTTTGCCAGCCATAAACTCAAATGCGAATTTGCCGGCGTCTGTTTCTCACCAGACGCATCAACGATGTTCGTCAATGCACAGGCCCCAGGCATTACCTTTGCCATCACCGGCCCATGGAAGCGTTAGCTAGTTTAGCAATTGAACATAATTACAGTAAATAATAGGCCTGCGACTACATTAATGCAGTTCAAGCAGGTCATTCTTTAGCACTATAAATTATAAAATTTAGCAAACCAAGTCGTAACCTGTGATCTCAACAGACCTTGGAACCGCTTGTCACATTCCTTATGGCAAGAGTGTTTATATGGTATATACCACATAGGTGAGGAGGATTGTCGATGCGAGCAACTTTGCCATTATGTATCTAAAGTATCCTTTAATGTGTCGCATCTCTGTTGTGTAGAAAGTCCCCACGGATTTTAACTACGGAAATGCACTAAACCCAATATGTGACAAGGTATATAGGGTATTTAACAGTCTTAATAGGCAGGATGAGTAGCTTATAAACTTAAGCGTTGAGTCACATATTAAGATACATATAGTTATATAAGATACATAAGGGTATTACGTATACCACGCTCCTCGACCTAAAGGGACTTATTATGAAAATTGGCCTCGTCTTAGCCTTCATCCTTGCCCAGATTGCATTGATCAATCCGAACTTTACGCCGATCAACTTAATCGAGGAATCACAAGTTGTGCAGATTGTGTCATTTAATTCGACAGGAAAAAATACGGTCGAGTGCACCGTTACTCAACTCATTAAAGGTGAGGACAAATCAAAAAGTTTTAAAATAGACAGCACTAAAGCAGTCAATGCGAGTACAACTAAGGCAATCAATGATTTAATCGCGAGTTCAAAGGGTGAGCCCGGTGTATTCTTTTCTGGTAAGTTTGTAGTGAACGAAGGTGATGAACCAACTTTTAAGGCTTTTTTACATGTCAGCGGTAAATGGATAGTGTTAACTAAAAACGATAAAGGCGTTTGGGAGGCACAGAGCATAGATACGGGCATGGAAGCGACCTGGGCTGGTGGCACTGACATGCTGATTAAAGCTATTGATTATATCATGAATGATGATGATCCGAGTGTCCCTGTTAATGAGGGTGTTGAGTGGGAAGATAACGTACAAATTGATACTGTTGAAGGTGACATCACCTCAATTCGCCCAGTTGATATAAATGGCGACGGTAAACTGCATGCTTTTTTAGCCAGTGTCGCTGGTGATAAATTATATGTTTATGATGAAGACGAAGAGGAAATGCTTGAGGTTACGGAAGACATTGGTCTCACATCCAAGTCTTCTCGCTATGCTTGGGTGGATTTGAATACTGATGGTCATTTAGACTTAGTCAGTTATGACGGTAAGAGCTATGCCTTCTATCAACAAGGGAAAGATGGAAAATTCGCAGCGGCGAATAATGCGTTTATAGAGGTGGGAGCTGGTAAATGCACCGGTTTGTTTACCGTTCACTCTGGATCCGCTAAACAAGGCGCACTATTAATATCAACCGATAAAGGTCTGCAATTATTTAAAGCTGGTGCTTTTCCGTTGAAGCCTCAGTTGATTGCTAATGGTGGACATGATGTCAGTAAATTTGGCAAAATAGGTACGTGTTTAGTCGCAGATTTAAATGGCGATAATATTGCTGATGCGATTCAATTATTTGAATTCGGTAGTTTGCTCTATAAGGGTACCGCACCCGGCACCTTTGCACCTGCAATTCCACATACAGTTGCTTTAGGTAAAAAGCAATCTGCAGCCTGTGTCGGTGACTTTGATGCTAACGGATTGATAGATATTTTCACTGCTGCTGAAGATGGTAATCAGATTTGGCATAATTATGGGAAATATCATTTTATGGGTAGCGTCGATATCTCTGGTGAAATAGCCTATATTGGCAACAAATCTGAAGCGCTCGATGTGAGCACCTGTGATATTAATAATGATGGTCGTCACGATGTCTTTCTCGCATATTACGGCTATTCTCCACAGCTGTTTTTTAACCGTGGCTTCCGTAGTTTTGGCCACGCCCATATGCTTGACTTATCAGAAAATGGTCTGGTACCGCAGTCGATGAGTGGTCAGAAAACAGGCTGTGTTGCCGATTTCAATAATGATGGCGCTCAAGATATGATTATCATTTTAAGTAATGGTGAGATTCATTATTTTTATCGCGCCTCAGAGGGTGAGGATTCCCTTGGTATAAAAGTACGTGTTGATAACGCACTGCATGGCAGCGTTAACGTGAGTGGGTATTTAGACAGTGGTGATGGCCAACGTGCTTTGGGTACCTGGAGCGTTAAGCCCGGTTCACCTGTCTTGATAGGATTAACAGAGGCTGGTCCCTGTACCTTAAAATGGACCTTGCCCGGCGGTAAAGAGCAAAGCAAAGAAATTATAGTCGAAGATGAACCTGTTCATTTCGTCATCAAATAAGTGGAAGAATCATGCAATCGATTTTTATTTTTGATCTGAATAATTTAGGTGTGGTGCCGGTTTTGGTCGGACCACTCCAAGCCTTACTGGCAATTTTGCCAGCGCTCTTGGTTGCTTTGGGTACGGTATTGATTTCTATCTTTAATCCCAAGGCGATGTGGAATTTTGTTCAATTACTGTGGCGCCAAAAAATAGCTTTAATTATTGTAGTTGCGGCAATTTGGGGTGTGAATGAAGGCTTTAAACGTTTATTCCCAAATACCGAAGCAGTGAGTACGGTTGATACCTCTGCGGCAACGGACTGGTCCATGTTTCGTGGTGGTACCAGTCGTCGCGGTTCCACCATGCAAGGTGAAGATCCAGGTCATGGCCAAGTGCAATGGTCATTTAGTGATGATGGAATTAAAACATTTTATTCATCACCATCGATGGTTGGAAACCGTATTTATGCTACCTCAGCACGTTGGGAATTTTTTAAGAAAGACGGCGCGATTTATAGCTTAGATGCTGAGACTGGCAAACTGGTTTGGAAATTTAATGAAGACGGTTACCGCGCGACCTTTTCGTCGCCGTCTGTTTCAGGTAAATTCCTGTGTGTCGGTGAAGGATTACACTTAACTAAAGATGCACGGATTTTCTGCATTGATATTGAGGCTAGTGAGCGCGAACGTCGTGGTGTGAAGTTGTGGGACTTTCGCACCAACAGTCACGTTGAGTCATCACCATGCATTGCTGATGGTAAAGTATTCTGCGGTGCGGGTGCTGATGGCTTGTATTGTTTAGAACTCGAACCAAAGGGTGGCGAGGCGAATGTTTTATGGCATTTAGAAGAGAAGGATGCACCCGACTGTGAATCATCACCGGTTTATC
Source organism: Planctomycetota bacterium (assembly GCA_028280785.1). Taxonomy (GTDB): domain Bacteria; phylum Planctomycetota; class UBA11346; order UBA11346; family UBA11346; genus JANQLF01. The sequence goes on along the minus strand of JANQLF010000073.1, from coordinate 9,455 downwards.
ATGACGGTCATGTCTATGTGGGTTTGGGTATTGGTGGTAACGGCGTCCTCTGTGTCGAAGCAAATACTGGCAAGATTAAGTGGAAATTAAAAACTCCCTATCCAGTCTTTGGCAGCCCGTCTATACATGATGGTCAGTTATTTGTCGGCATGGGTCACGGTGACTTTATTAATAAAGCCGAAGTGGTTAAAAACCTAACCGCTGAGAAAATGAAAAAGGCTGGCAAGTCAGCTGAAGAAATAGAGGCAGCAACGAAGGATATTCGCCCAGTGGGTGAGGTCTGGTGCGTTGATTTACAAAGCCAAGAAAAGAAATGGTCCTATGAAGTTGGTCGCACGGTGCTTGGCTCGGTTGCTATTGCTGATGATAAACTGTATTTCGGCTCGCGTGATAAACATTTTTACTGCTTAGACATGAATGGTAAGCTGGTTAAAAAATGGAATGCTAAGGCGCCGATTATTACTTCACCAGCAGTCGGTAAAAAATTAGTCTACACCGTTCCAGAAGCTGGTCGCTTAGTCGGTTTGGATAAGGATAAATTAAAACCACTGTGGGAAGTCAACCTCAATTCACCGCTATCGATTAGTTCACCGTTGGTTGGCAATGGTAGCATTATCGTTGGCACCAACACCCAGGGCTTACTTAAAATTGGTAAGCCAGGCTTTGAGAAAGTCGAACCACTATGGCAAGGCGAGCGTGGTGTCATCGGTTCAAGTGGTGCTAATGATGGCTCCTTAATTCCTGAACGCGGCAAATATGCCTGGGCCTTCAAGGGCATGGGCGAGGAAGTTGCCAAGACAACTGCGCCGCTGATGTATTTAAGTGATGCATTTTATTTTGATACGGCTGATACGGAACGTCGCGGTTTAGTCAAAGTCCAAACCAATGAGAAAAAGTCCAAACCAAAGGCAACGTGGTTCGCACCGAGTGATCATCCCGTGTCGATCGCCGCGGCCGGCACTAAGGGCGTGATTTATTTTGTCGATGGTACGGCAAGCGATAGTGGTCGCTTTTTACGCGCTGTTTCTGCAGAGACAGGTAAAGAGATGGATCGCTTTGCCATCAAAGATGGCAGTGGCAAATTTATGATAACTGATTCACATTTAATTATTAATGATGAAAAATCTGGCATTCGTTTACTTGATATTTCCACACCGGATAAACTGAAAGAAGTGTGGCAGTGGCAGGGCGGCGACATTCAAGGCACGCCTCTGATAAATGGCAATTTTGTAACGGTATTATTAAAAGATAAGCCTTCGATTGTGGTGCTCGACGCCATTGATGGTGTCGCACTGTGGAATAAGGAATTGCCATCAGCGATAAACGGTGACCCGATTTTTGCTGCTGATAAAGTATGGGTCGCCTTTGAGGACGGTGTTGCTGCATACAGTATGGTTGATGATGCTGATTATTTGCGCATCCAAGATGATATTCCACGCAGCCCATTGGTGTACAATGGTGATCGCATTGGCTTTGTCAGTACCACGGGAAAGGTGGTATTAGTAGATGCGTTTAACGGCGCAGTCATCAAACGTATTCCAGGTGCGCTCGGTAATTTTCCACCATTACTGACTGATGATGCGCTGTTATATGTCGCTGAAGGACAATTAACCTATCACGATCTCACTTCCGGTGAGGAACATCAGTGGACGAAAATTAAAGCCAAATGGCCAGGTAATGTCGCTAGCGATATGGTGATGCTTGATTCACGAATTTATTTTGCAACGGAAACACGAGGCATGGTATGCATGAAGGCCAAGTGAGCACGGTGAGTACATCAAATACATCGAGTACAGCTCAATCCATTTATTTCTTCAGCGAAAACCAAGTCGAAGGCGACGCTGAACGTAAAGACATCCTCGGTGGTAAGGGTGCCGGTTTGGCAGCGATGTGTAAGGCTGGTCTGCCGGTGCCTCCGGGATTTACTATTTCCATCGACTGCTGTAAATATTATCACGACAACAATAATACCTGGACACCAGGCTTAGAGGATCAAGTAAAAGAATATCTCAGACGATTAGAACAAGCCTGCGCTAAGAAATTTGGTGAGGGATCGAATCCCTTATTAGTTTCGGTGCGTTCTGGTGCGGCACGTTCGATGCCTGGTATGATGGATACTATATTAAATTGTGGTCTGCATATGGGCTTGGCCGATCAAGTACAAGATGCGCCCTTATTTTGGTCAGTGTATATTCAGTTCATCAAACAATTCGCCCATACCATTGCTGAAGTTCCATTAAGCGCATTCGAAACGATTACCAAACAATCTGGTGATGATACGAAAGAAGCAGCGCTTGCGCTGATTAGATTATATGAACAGGAAAGCGGTAACAGCTTTCCACAAACACCATGGGAAGCTCTGCGCGATTGTATCAACGCCGTCTTTGATTCATGGAATAATGAACGCGCGAAAATTTATCGCGCCTCACATGGACTCGAAGATCTGCACGGAACCGCCGTTAATGTGCAGTCGATGTTTAACTCAGAAATTTCTGGTATTGCATTTACCGCTAACCCGTCCAAGCCAAAAGCCAATGAGGTAGTCATCGAAAGTGCCTATGGTTTAGGTGAAGCGGTGGTGTCTGGTGATGTCACGCCGGATCGTTTTATTTTAGACGGCGATTCCCTCGCTATTCAAGAACGCCATCTTGGTCATAAAGCCCACATGCTGCGTGGCTTTGCTTCAAGTTCAAAGCTGAGCAATGTTGATCCGGACGCCTCGTCATTAACTGATGAACAAATTAATGAAGTTGGGCGCATCGCTAAAAAAGTCGAAAATCATTTTCAATTTCCTGTCGACATCGAATGGGGTATCGAGAACGGGAAGATTTCATTACTGCAATCGCGCGCGATTCGTGGCTTGGATGTGGCGCGTGACCAAGAAGTGGGTCGCCTTGAGGAAATCGAACGCTTAAAAGCTATCGCCGATGGCAAAGATAAGGTATGGGTAACGCATAACCTGGGTGAGACCTTAAAATATCCAACGCCGATGACCTGGGACATCATGAGTCATTTCATGAGTGGTAATGGTGGTTTTGGTAAAATGTATAAGGACTTTGGTTATCACCCCAGTGAAGAGGTCAATGAAAAAGGATTTTTAGAATTAATTTGCGGTCGTATTTATGTTGATCCAGAACGTGCAGCTGCGTTGTTCTGGAGTTCCATGCCTTTGAAATACGATTATCAAGAAATCCTCGATACACCAAGCATACTCGAAGCAGCACCGATGAAGTTTGATGCTGAGCGTGCCGATGGTGCTTTTTTATTAAATCTACCGGCGTCGATGTGGGCGATGTTTAAATCCAGTCGGCAAATGAAGCGTGAACCAGCAACGGCCCTTGATCATTTTCTGCAGAATGTTGTTCCACCGTATTTGGAATATCTCATGACGAAAGCTGGGCAAAAGCTCGGTGATTTATCTGATGAGCAGTTAGTTAAAGAATTAGATGAGCGCATTGATCGCATCATGACCCAGTTCGGTGCTGAATCTCTGAAGCCTGGTTTTTATGGTGGCATGGCTCGGGCGAAACTCGAAGCAACTCTCGTTCAGTTAATGGGCGAAGAAGAAGGTGGCCGTCTGGCCCAACAACTCTGCTCTGGTTTAGACGGTGATAGTACCGTTGAACAAAATCAAATGCTCTTTGAAGTTGCTGGTGGTAAATACAGCTTAGATGACTTTTTAAATAAATACGGTCACCGTGCCGTTGATGAAATGGAATTATCCAAACCACGCTTCCGCGAAGACCAGAGTTATCTGCATAAAAATATCGACATGCAAAAGCGTAGCGGTGATACATCACCGGAAGCCTTGCATGAAACTAACAAAGCTAAGCGCTTAGACATTACCAAGCACTTGCCAGATACTCTTATTCAATGGGCCGGTGGATTCTTGCAGGAAGAAATTGAAGAAACGCTGCAACAAGCGCAAAGCCTGCTGCCGTATCGTGAAACAGGTAAACATTATTTAATGATGGGTTATGAATTAATTCGCCGCGTTTTAGTTGAATTAGGTCATCGTCATGAACTGGGTGGTGATATTTTCTTCCTTAAACGTGAGGAATTAAGCAACGTCGACCAATTCAAGAAACTTATTGAACAACGCAAGGTACGTTGGCAGTCAGCTCAACGTTTGGACATGACTGATGTCATAGATATTGCGAATATCAATGAACTTGGTTTACCACGCAAACTCAAAGCCAAAGACGAATACGATGCCGTTGCTATTGCGCCGGGATCCTTTGTCGGCACGGCGCGGATTATTTACAGTCCAACCGAAGCCGATGATTTACCAGAGGATTGTATTTTGGTATGTCCATCCACCGATCCAAGTTGGACTGCTTTATTTACCCATATCAAAGCGGTGGTGGTTGAACGCGGTGGCGTCCTGTCACACGGAGCCATTACCGCGCGCGACTTTGGTATTCCAGCGGTTGCCTGTCATGACATGTGCAGCCTGATTAAAGATGGTGATACATTACGCGTTGATGGTGATAAAGGCCATATAACGGTTGTGGGGGCTCAGCATGCTTAACGCCATAAATAATTTTATTATGATGATTGCCGATCCCTTACTAGGTTGGCTCCTGTATTTTCCACAAGATGTTGCGTTGCTGCTTATAGCTTTGTTAACAGGTTTAATCCTAACTTGGGTGCGTTTATTCACCACTGATCAACAATACTTAGAGCGTTGCAAGAAAGACAAAGTTCGCTTGAAAGAATTAATGCGTGAAGCCAAGCAGGCATCGGATAAAAAAGCCATGATGCGCTATCGTCGCACCATGGGGCAAATCGGTATGAAAGGTATGGCCGCTGAAGGAATGCCCTTATTGGCATCAATTATACCTATTGCGATTCTTGCTGTTTGGGCTTTTTCACGCATTGCCTATATCGCACCACAAGAAAATGAATCGATCACGATGAAAATGTATTTCCCCTTAGCGGAAGTTGGTTCTTACGTGCATATATTACCGGTTGATGGTGTTGAGGCAGAAAATGGTTGGATTCAAAAAGTTGAAGACGATATGACCCCGCCGGGTCCAGTCGAATTAGACGAAAATGGTGAACCAATAGTCGATGATTCCTTTACCGTCATCAACGGTGTCGCCAAGTGGACGTTTAAGCCTGAAATGCGTGATGATCCGTATAAATTAGTGATTCGTCATGGTGACCGCACCTTTGAAAAAGAACTCATCTTTGATGGTACGCGCTACAGCGAGCCATTTACGCCTTATGGTCCGCTTTTTGAGGAAGTTATCGAATTCAAAGCTAAGGAATATAAATTATTCGGTATCATTCCGGGCATCCCGAGTATTATGCTCGCACCATGGATGATGGGTTATTTAATCATTGTCTTGCCATTGGCCTTTATTTTAAAACCAGTTTTACGGATTCACTAATGAAAGCTTTAAATATTCTTCTTATTCTGTTATTTACAAATGTTTGCGTTGCTGAAGACCAGGTAACCGGCATTGCTGTACATCATCACGCTGGTCAAACTTTTATTACGTGGCAAGAAGTGAATCCACCAGCACTAACAGAAGGCATAGAATCTAAGGCCGCATCAAAAATTCGTCGTGATCACGCCAAGGATAATATTCGTTATCATATTTATCGATCGGATGAACCCATTAAGTCCGTAGATGGATTAACGGCTATTGGTTCCACTGGGCAATTAAGCTGTTGGAATTTCGAATATTACGGTCGTGGTCGTGCAAATGGTCCAGCACCGCGTTTTATAATTAAAGATGGAGCAGAGCCCTTGGCAATAGGTAGTGGCCTCTACGTCCACAATGCTAAAAGTGCTGGTGCCCATTATTATGCGGTTACCTATTCTAAAGGTGGCGAAGAAAATAAACAGGTAAGTGAAGCAAATGCAATTCAAGTAGCGGTAACCGAAATAGTAGGCCAAGGCGAACCAGTCTTTCAGCGCAGTACTAAACCTGATAAATTTCAATACGTTAAAGGTGCAACGCTAAACTATTATACCCGTTGGGAGGCACCGCCACATTCGAGTGTTGAAAATCGCCCAATTGACTATTTGGTTGCCTTACCGCCAACTTTAAAAGAACCATGGGTGGTAGGTCTGCATTTACACTGTTGGAACAGATCTCTTAATAAAGGTTACGGTTGGTGGGATAATAATAAAAAAGGTGCTGTGTTGGTTTCGAGTAATCAGGAACCGTATGATTGGTGGACCGGTTATAATGAGCATTATTTTAGCGGTGCCAAAAAAGGCGCACGTGAAGCTAAGTTCAAAACAGGTGTGGTGCGTCCCTATACTATGAATCGCACATTTGGATTTCTTGATTGGTTAACAACGAAGCATGATATTGATTTAAGTAGAACCTTTGTTGCAGGTAATTCGATGGGCGGTTCGGGTGCGGTGATGTGCGCCGTGCGTTATGGTGAGCGTATAGCATCGTGCCGTTCGTGGGTAGGCGTACATATAGCAGGCGAGAGTCCAGGGTTCACCGGTTCTTATGAAGGTGCTTACGGTCAAAAAGATTGGGGTATTAAATTTGAAGACGGCACACCTGTTTTTGATTATTACTCAGACGTGTGGTATTTGAAAAATAACATCAACAAGGAAACGGGATTTATTACTTTTTCCAACGGTAAAAATGATGGTGGTATCGGTTGGCCACAAGCAGTGAAAACGGTAAAAGCCATGCAAGAAACCAAGCGTCCACATTTATTTATCTGGGGCATGGATGGACACAGTCAGCGTACGATTTATCCCTTAACTGGAAGTCAAAATCAAAACCCAATTGATATGCGCATAGATCAAAGTCTGCCAGCATTTACTGGCTGTAGTCTAGATAATGACCCGGGTACCGGTACCAAACTGAAAGAACCAAAGCCGGGCGATCCAACCAAAAAAGGCAAAAAGGCCAAGCCGGATAAGTGGGATGGCGACACGACTGGTCAAATTAATAAATATTTATATTGGGAAACCGAAGACATTGTTGATACCACTGAAAAATGGGAAATGACGGTAGCGATTGGTAAAGGTGCACCTGCGGAAGATTGCACGGTCAATGTTACACCGCGTCGTCTTCAACAATTTAAAGCGAAACCCGGCGATACATTTAATTGGACCAATTCATCCGCTGGCAAAGAAATTCAATCCGGCAAGGTCACTGCCGATAAATGGGGTCTGCTTACCCTTGAAAACGTCACGGTCTCAAAAGTAAAAAATCGTCTCGTCATATTCAAATAAATCTTACCTTCGGAATGAAAAATAAGGCCGGGAGGGTGGACTATTAGTCCACCATTTATTTGCATGTGAGGCCTCCACGGCAACATAAAGTTGCCTATTCTTTGGCCGAAAAGCATAATCATGCTTTTCTATTAGCTTCGCAAATGTCAAATTCACCTGCAGTTCCCAGGGAAAAGCATGCGATCGTCCCGTAGCGCTCCTGGGAATTGCGAGTGTCCCCACTCGCAGCTTGGTGCCCAGGCACCAAAAGAGACATATATGATTCCATTGTCACAAAACCGCTAAAATACTGCAAAAACACTGTAAAATTTCATGGGACAAATGTTACATAGCCTCAACAAATTTGTTGACGCTTGGTACTTTCTGTTACCATGGTAAGGTACAAACAAGCATTATGTATCCTAAAGGTAAAACTATGAAACCTATACATTTACTCAGTTTTCTCTGCACCTTTTCTTTACTCTTCGCAGCAAGTGCTCAAGCCCAGGAAAAAGGTGGTCCTGCTCAAGTTGCAGGTGTTAGCGGTGGCCTGTGTCTCTATTTCGATGCGGATGAAAAACAAATTACCGATGTGGTTAACAGCGGTAGTTTTTTAGTTCATGCCTTACACAGCGACGCGAAAAAAGTGAAGCGTATAAGTGCTGCTATTAGCAAAGCTGGCCTTGCTCCGTTTGTCTGTGTCGAAGCATGGGCCGTTCCTGAAATTCCGTACAAGAAAAACCATATTAATTTATTGGTTGCTGACGATCTCGCATCATTAATCAAAGCCGGTGTTAAAATTGAAAAACTCATCGAAATTATGGCGCCACTCAGCAAGGCCTGTCTCAGTGGAATTAAAGATAAGGCAACAATAGAAGCAGCGTTGAAAAAAGCTGGTGTCTCTCATATGGAATGGAAAGGCAATACTTTAGTGTTTCAAAAACCCTGGCTCGAAGGCATGGGTACGTGGACCCAGGGTCAGCGCACAGCAGATGGTAATGCAGTTGGTAATGATGTTTATCTCGGTGTGCCCAACCAAACGCAGTGGATTTCTAGTGGCAATCACAGACAAGCACGCGTTGCAGCAGGACGGGCTTATTATGATCAAGACGACCACATCGTTGTTCGTGATGCTGGAAGTGGTGTTTTATTGTGGAAGAAGAAAATAAATCATGGTGGCATTGCGACCATGGGCGATGATGTGATTTTTAAAATTCCAAAGGAGGGCGATAAACGTCGCTATGTAGGTGAAATTGTGGTGGCTGACGGAAGCACTGGCGAAATAAAATCTAAAATCCCAGGAGGAGCACCAAAAATTTATGACAATGATGTCGCGATCAGTGAGGGCTGGTCCAGTTATACAGCTGTCCAGGTCAGTACTGGGAAAAAATTGTGGGAGATAAAATATAAGAAAAATGGCCCAGATTCTATTGCTTCGAACTCCTATATGCGCGGTGGTCGTGGCAACGCGCCACAACATGCAATGTTAATGAAAGATGGAAAGGTCTGTGCCCGACGCAAAAATGGTGAAATGATGGCGATGGACGCCATGACTGGTGAGGTTTTGTGGAAAAGGAATATTAAGGAAGAGATGGGAGCTCCTTATTCAATGCATTTCCTATTCGATGATAAAATTTTTATTCGTACCGAAAAAATTAAAAAGGAGATTTGTGTAGCTGGTACTAATATGGAAAAACCTGGGCCAGTTAATCTCACTACCTTAGGCTTTGTGGCTTTATCTATGAAGGATGGCTCGGTCGCATGGAAACATGAGTTTGATACCTTGTGTAAGGCGGCGTATCGTGGTCAGGTCTACAAGGCCAATGGTCTGATCTGGGTCGGTCACACTGAGGTTCTGGTGCCAGATGATCTGACTGCAACTGATGATCCGGCGAAAAATGATAAAAAATTCAGAAAATATACGACTGAACCTGATCCAATGGTTTTTGACGGTTTGAATTTAAAAACCGGAAAACAAGAAAAGACAATCACCATACCAGCACAAATTAACTACCACTGTTATCAATTAACAGTCACTGATCGTTATCATACCGGTAATCGTCCCTATTATTTTGTCAGCTGGGAAACTGGCGAGGTCGAAGGTCGTTTTGGCGTTGTCCGTTCGCCATGTGATGGCGTTGGTCATTTTGCGGCGCAAGGCTTATTCTTTGCCCGTGGCATGAAGGGTTGTGGTTGTATTCGCACCGCGATGGAGGCACTCGGTGCATTTTCGTCCAGTGATGATGGCTCTTGGGAT
>JANQLF010000046.1 GCA_028280785.1 Planctomycetota bacterium | reverse complement strand
TTCTTTAACATAGCCGTCGGTACCGCGTGCTGCACGAATATATTTTTCCTCATCGCGAAAGCGTAAGCGTGAATCAGCAATACGAAAATCTGATGATTTTTCGTTAAGCCAAGCGCTATCATCAAAATTAACAGCCATCCACTTATCCGCCGGAAATGGCGTCACCATATTTGGACGGAAATTTTCAAAGCGCCTTCTAAAATCTTTACCAACTTTTCCCTCAAGGACTTTACTGCGCTTTGCTAAGTCATTGGCGTCAATATCCATAGCCTTGGCGTCTGCTTCATTAATCACCGGCGAGAATAAGGTGTAGTGACGTTTCCACTCACTACCTGCACCGAGTAAGCTTATTTCCTCTGCATTGAGCGTCGAGAAAGCCGCACACAGCAATAAAGCAGCAATGGCGTAGAGTCGCTTATATGTATCTTTAGTTTCTTTTCGTATATTCAGCATCAGAAAGCTCCTGTAGTATATATTTCTATATACTACTGAATGTTGTCAGCATGAATATGTGACCTAATAAAATACTTATTGATACATAAGAGACATATTGAATAAGGTGTTTTTATAAGCGCTAAGATGAACAACCTTTATACCCACAGCCTGTTTACTGCCCGTAACATAACAGCTTGCCGTCCTCGGTTGCAATAAATATACGACCTTGGGCAACGGAAATACCATCAGTTATAGGGAATGATGGCAGCTCGATGGCAAACTGCCTTTCACCAGTCTTGGCCTCCAGAAGCATAAGGCTCGGTATTTCTTTTTCGCCTTCTGCCTTCTTTTCACCCGGCGCACGCATGGCATAAGGACGCATACAGGTTACGATTTGGTCACCCGCCTTAACAAGTGCAAAAGCTGGACTTACTTTCGTTTTTGGCCCAATATTGAATGCTGATTTCCATACCGGTTTTTTGCTGCCTTTGCTATGCTTCATTAACCAGGTTTCCTTATTCATATACCTTTGGACTGGAGCAGAAAAAACATCGTCGCCATCAACTGCAGCTATCGAATCAATAATACCACTGAAGGTTTTCCTTGGTCCATATATGGTGGACTTACCGGTTTCGGAATTCATGCCCCTCTGATGCCGAGCAATGATGATGGTCTCACCATCTGCATGCAAAACATCCGCAGAGCCGGTACCCTCCGTCGCATAGCGTTTGTGGTCAACAGCACCAACATCCCCTGGATTATTTAAATGACGGCGAAAGGTTCGTAAAACGGCACCTGTTTTGGGATCGATCGCCACAATATACACACCTCCATCAACCTCGGTGGAACGTCCAGCGACAGCGTAAATCGTATCTTTCAAAATAACGGTGCTCACAACTGGCCATTTTGATTCAATCTGACCATAGGCGACCAAAGCACGGTTGGTCGGTGCTGCACGGGTACGCCACACTAATGCACCTGAATCAGCGCGTAATCCATAAACCCAACCATCATGACAGGCTACAATAGCAAGGCCTTTGTAATACGTTGGTGACGAAGCAGCTATGGCAGGCAAATTGTAAGACCACTCAATCTCCCCCGACGCCACCGATACAGCAACAACCTGCTTTCGCGCTGCTACGGCTACATAGGCCCGTCCATCAGCAATGGTCGCCTGAGTCAACCCACCAATGCGCTTATAAAAATCGACTGCAAGCGGTGCATCTTCGACGCCAGTTCTCGTACCTACATCACATGACCATAATAATTTTAATTGTTTTGGTAATTGAACCGCACTGTTATTACTGCGCGCAGCATCAGCGCGCAACATTGGCCAATCAGCAGGACCTGCCGCCGGACCCGGCTCCCATTGCGCAGTGCCCTGCTCCACTAGATGCACTGGCTCATCAACCGCTGTACCATCCCAGGTTTTGCCATCACCACTAAAAGCGCCCTTGCCAAATGATGCTGTTCTGACGCATGAACAGCCGCCAATCCCGCCACCTGCAAAAAACAAACCCTGAGCCACAAAGTGCGTACTCTTTACATCACAACCTGGTCTACCAAAACCAAAACGACCATCGGGTTTGCCGGTTTCGAGATTAGTAAAATAATGTGGACGATTACCGGTTAAATATTTTTCAGAAGCGTTAATCATACCACAATGATAAACAATCATCGATGGAGCGCGAAATGTTTTCATCACCTTGCCGGTTTTAATATCAACGCCATCCCAAACCGGATTTCTGGGTTCAGCACTTACCAAATTCAGAGGTGAACCGGGCCTAAATGGATCTAGGTAAGAGTTTTCCATACGGTTGAACCAAATACGATCTTGTGTTCTAAACACAGAACCCACCCATGGCATGGGCGCGTCATTAAATGAATAGGTCCATTCAATAGTGCCTGAGCTTGGGTTAATTAAATGCCAGCTGGCTGTACCGTATTGTTTACCCTTTTGCTTCTTCTTCAATTTCTCCCAACGCTTCATTTGCTTTAGCTTTGCAATGTACTCCTCAGGCAGCGTATTGAGATCCAGCGGCTTTTCCGCTTTTTCTGAATGCAAGAGCACATGATCATCAACCGCTATTTGAATGGTCCAATCTGATCCGAAATCCTCTTTGAAATCTTTACGCAGTAGCACCTTTCCCGTGCGCGCTTCCAGGACCACCAACTCTCCTTTGTTACTGCGAAAATAAAGCCGACCGTTTGACATCACCATTCGTTGACCATTTTGTTGACCACGACCTTTGAAAAATCTAAAGTGGTCATCCTTTAACAATTTATACTCTGGTAATTTTCTAAAATCCCATAACAATTTACCCGTTTCAACCTCATACATTTGATTACCGCTGAGAAACAATAAACCGTTCTCATACATTGGCACCTTACCATAAGACATCGCACCAAAACTGCGTATAAATGCGCCGGTCTGTCCATCGAAGAGCATAGCTTTTCCATTAGCGCTGCGACTCTTGGGGTCTAATACAAGGAGGTTACCTTCAATAGCCATAACCCCTCTTCCCCCTTTTTGATGGCTAACCGGCATCGTCCATAAAATCACACCACTCCAGGCATTTTTTACGATGACTCTACTGCCGGTATTATTAAAATGCAGGCCATTTTTACTCACAATGCGTGGGTCGCTTACATCTGAGCCCAACCATTGGATTTGATTTGGGGGTGTAATATAGGTATCGTTCGCTACACGATTACCATCCGCACCATGCGTATATTGCGGCCATTCACCCATGGTTGCTGGCCGTGGCTTTTCAAAGATGAGCCAGCCCTCTTGAGCATCATCGCGAAACGTTTCGATGCCTGCCTTGTTTAATTCAGCCTCAATCGTTTTACGTTCTGCCGAATCAAGACCACCGAGACAGGCAACGCCAAACGGACTTAGGACACGCACAAGATCAGCCGGATGCAAACCTTTTCTCCGCCAATGAGAAAAATCGGCGATAGCTAAAAGATTAATATGGTTTTTATTATAAGGCAGCTCTGGACCAGCCCAGGCCTCATTTGTGAAAAATTCAATAACCCCCTGCTGAACTGCTTGCGCACGCACAGCGCTAACGCTGGCCGCATCTTCCTGCAAGAGATGGACGAGAAATCGCTTACTCGCAGCCAACTGCAACGCACTCGCCCCATGGTCATGGTCTACAATGACCGCTAAACCGCCGGACTGCTGAGATAAGCTTCGGTAATCGATTGCTTGATCAGCGCTGAACAGATTGCCATGACACAGCAATACAAACAAAAAGCAGACATAAATAAGTAGACTTTTCATGAAGACATCCCTTCAGCATTCGATCTTAAATTGGACGACCAGATGGTAAACAATCCATAGGCAGACGAGCACTCAGTATACCTGTGGGCAGTTTTTTTGTCAATTTAGCCACAAAAATCCTGATCTAATGCGAGATGGTCCCCCAAGTGTAGTCTACAAAAGAATCTACGGTGTCTGCTTACCCGGATATATACTACGTACTCATTAGTATTATCCCCGAGATCGCGATTCAGATTGATCAATAGGTTACTTATTGCATTATAGGTTCATGTCAAAAAACGGCAGCGCTGATAGCAAAATGGTGAGACATCTCATCAAGCAGATCGAAGCTGATCTACACCGTCTGGATAATGATCAGGCATTACCGACGGAACAGCGCTATGCCGAGCAGTTAGGTGTCAGTAACAATACCTTGCGCCAAGCGCTGAAGGTCCTCGAAGGAAAAGGACTTATCAGTCGTGCCAATGCCAATGGCACCTATTCGAAAAAACAGAGACAGCATAGTCGCAAGCGGACACGTCTCGGTTTATTGCTGACACAGCATACAGTCAAACACGAAACCGGCTACACACGCCTCGTTTACCAAGGCGTTGCCAACATGGCGCTTCAACAGAACTGCGAACTCGTCATTGCATCTCCAACAGTCAGGGATGATACAGCACACAGAGAGATCCTTTATCAGCTACTCGATGATTCCTCTATTGATGGTGTGATTATCAACTGTGTAAGCTCACGCACATTACCAAAAGACTTACAAAAATGGGACAAACCTGTTTGTTTCATTGATCATGACGGATCTGTATCATCTATGGATTATATCCGTGCTGACTCTTATGCCGGTTCACAGCTTGCAGTCACTTACCTCGTAAAACGTGGACATCAAAAAATAGCTTATGCTAATTATTCTAAATATTTACTTAACCAATCACGACTCAAAGGTTTCCAGGATGCATTAACAGAGCACGATTTACCATTTCACACATCCTGGCATTTCCAATCGCCAAATGTGGATCATTCCTCGGTCATTGCACAGCAATATCTCAACATCGAAGCACAACAGCGCCCAACAGCAATCGTAGCATTTTCAGATCACATGGCTGAGTTAATTATACGCGCACTACAACACCACGGCATAAGCATACCAGACGATCTCGAAATAGTCGGCTTCAAAGGCAGCTACGAAGATCTTCCAAACAATGATATCAATATCCCCAACATCGTTTTTGATTGGCACAAAGCGGGGCAACTCGCAGTCGAAACCATGATCGAGCGTATTCAAAATCCCCGCAACGAAGGAAAACAGATTTTTATTAAACCGCGGATCGTTGAGCCCAATAATCAATTTGAATCGAATTAATTCCTAGTGCGCACAAACCAAATAATAATACATGCAATGAGGCTGCTGGCGATGATAAGCACAAGGGGCGGCTCTTCCTGAGTCGTTTCTAGCTCTCCTATCGACTCAGTTACGGGCTCTTCCTTTACGTTTTTTTCTACGGCTTTTGCATCAGGTATCGTCGGTAGGCGAGAAATATATTCTTCCGGGTTATCTTCAAATAACATGACGCAGGTTTTGGTGCATAGTTTTATCTCACGATTTTTATGAATAACCGTAATTGGACCGTGCACGGCGTAGAGATCCTGCTCTGTTACTGGACAGGTATCTAATGGGTAAGGAATTATCTTTTCCTCTGTCGATTGCTCAGCAGACAGTAACTGCGTAATTACACATAAGAGGATAATTATACTGCGCATATTAACCGCGAGCGCGTGTGACAACAACAATACCTATAATAAAGACTAAGCCGACCATTAAGAGCAAAGGGAAAAAACCAATGCCACCTGCTGGTGCTTCGACTTCTTCAGTGACTGGAGCCGCATCTTTGGCCAGCGGCTTAACCGGTGCATCCGGTGTAATTACCACATCTTCAGGCTCTTCTTTTTGATCTGTTGGTTTGGCTTCGACACTTTCTTCGGCATTTAAGGATGCTGGGTCAAGCATTTTGCCAAGTATACGATTATCAGCTTTGCCAGTTAATTTCGACGATGCTTCCCAAATTTTATCATCCCAATAAATCGGCAGCATTAAATCATGGCCTGGGTTTTCTTCTTTTATTTTGCAGGAACAGGCACCGGTAACAAAATGAATGACATCGTCGATTAATGCTTTGTTAATTTCATCAATATGGGCAACTGGAATAGCGCGACCACGGCCAAAGACCACAGTGACGCGAACGCCTTTATCCTCACCTTTTTCTTCAAGCTCTTCAGCAAGAAACATACTCTTAATTTGTTTAGCCAGCGCCTCTTCATCCTTGAGTTGAATGAAGGACACGGCCATACCCAATGGAATCGGCGATGAAACATGACCACGTGGTGGTGTATAAAATTCATCCGGTGGTTGGTG
Source organism: Planctomycetota bacterium (assembly GCA_028280785.1). GTDB lineage: Bacteria > Planctomycetota > UBA11346 > UBA11346 > UBA11346 > JANQLF01. The sequence goes on along the minus strand of JANQLF010000046.1, from coordinate 739 downwards.
AAAGTTTTGCCATGACTCCACCACGTCGTCAGCTAGCTGAATATATTCGAGTAGCGTTTTAACCCGCGGGCGCATTTTTTCTTCGGCGGCTTGGCGCGCTTTCTCATCGCCACCGCTGAGTAAGAAAATAACTGAATCACCGCGCATAATACCATCGATGACTTTTTGCGATGACGGGCTCGACCATTGCTTACTGAGAAATCCATCATCAAGTTTGTCGTTATCTTTAAATTTGTCGTAGGTCAGCCATGGGCCAAAACCCTTTGGAAAATAAAGGCCAGCCGGCATGTCATCATCAGCAATTTCAGTTACCTCATAGGTAAAGTCACCATTTTTAAGAAAATCATCCCACCACTTCTTTTCTGCATCGGCCGTATCATTGGGCAGCATTAAAACATGGTGATCGGCTTCCCAATTTTCTAAGGCATAGCGAAAAACTGGTAACGAGCAGGCATGCATCACCGATGCACTCACCAATAAGATTAACAATATTCTTATCATGCTACCGGCTCCCCAGCTTCCTCTTCACTTGCCTCTTCTTTATTGGCTAAACTGCGTGCGCCGTCACTGACCGAAACAATTTTACCGTCGGCCATGTTAAAACGATGAGTCGCCAGCATATCTGCTTCGGCGCTGGCATGGGTAATATGAATAACCGTGGTGTTAAATTCTTCGTGGACTGATAATAGTAATTCGCACATACCGCTGCGCTTATCTTCATCCAGTGCTGCTAATGGCT
>JANQLF010000250.1 GCA_028280785.1 Planctomycetota bacterium | reverse complement strand
TGATCGTAATGATGAATTTGCGCCAGTGAAAAATGCCAGTGGTAGTGATAGCCCAGAAACAACTCGCCAATTATCGAGTGATTGCTATGCAACTTGGTTACAGGCCGCTGGTGTTGAGGTTGTATTAGGCGATGGTGAATTAATCGAAGTATCACCTCTGTTTGCAGCAACACGTCAGCAATTTTTGACCAAGTGGGATAAACGCACCGATAAAATTAGCGGTGATTTTTATCTAGAGGCTTAAGGGTTTTCAATCAAGGATTTGAAATCGCGTCCATATGCAATTTTAAATGCTGACTCTGCATCCACCTTATTGTTAATCAGCGCAATAAAGCTGGCGAGTTTGTGTTTGTTGCGTGTGTGCACGAGGGGTGCACAAACTGCACAGGCAAGCTTGGGATCTACGATCGCATTATTAACGCAGAGATCGCGAATGTTTTGCAGGCCAGCAGCGCTTCGAATTTTGAGCATGCGTTTCGGCGAGGGTCCAGTGCCGAGTGTTTTATGTACAGCGACTTCACCAAGACCTGTCATTAACCATTCGGGTAATGCTGATTGGCCTTGCTGATAACGTTCCAGGGCAATGCGACAGAGCGCTTTACTGATTTCTTCTTCGTTTAATTGTTTTTCAGGTAACTGAATGAGTGGTGTGATTGGGCGTGAGATAATAGCGGCTTGCTCAGATTCATGAATGACCAGCGGTCCAAACCACATCGGCCAGGGTAGGCTGCTGAGCATACTGCGCACACTCGTCTCAGCTCGCTGAACTTTGCGTCTCAATTTTTGATTATGTGATGTGGAAAGAGCGAGACGAATGTTTGGACCTTCAGCGTTTAGCTTTAATGCAGCCAATTGTTTCGCTGACCAAGCTTTGATTCGCAGATCGAGATCCGGACTTGGGACAAATTTAAACGATAATTGATTGAGTAGCGACCACGCCAGTTCTTCGTCATCAAATCGCAGTGCGAGCATTATTGATGATTCTGGATTACGAGTAGGTGTTTGTTGAAGTACTAAACGTCGTTGTTCTTTGTTTAGAATTTGTGCGGAAATACATTGTGGATGAAATGCGCCTGCGAAATAAAGGCGGTCTTGATCAATTTCCACAGGAAAAGGTGAAAGGACAGCAATTGCGCTGACAATATCCATAATGACAGGTTGCTGTTTCGGTAACTAAGGCAAGTACTGTAAAAGCTTGGTAAAGGGGCGATGTGCATTATACTAATACTGACGGAGAAAAACCGGGGATGTTTAGACGCAAGACCGATCTCGTATATTCTACGCTGCAGCAAGTGCAGCGACGGATGACTAATCAGACTGAAAATAGTCAGTCGCAAAGTGCGTCGAAAACTAAATCAAAATCGGCGTACAACACCGGAACGGGTTCCTATTCAAAGCAACCACGTCCGGCGACACTTGGACCTTTTACAACACCACAGGTACGACGTGGTGATGATCCAGGTATGCATAAAGCGCCAGATCAAGCACCACAGCAGGGCGCTCCGGCTCCTGCCCCGGAAGAATACCCAGAACATCAGGCGCAAGCTGTCGTCGGTGGCCAGCCCTATGGACAGGGTATTCTCCTTACTTTTCCAATGCTTTGCGTCCTGTTATTTTTGTGGGTCTTGAGCATTGCTATTGCCTATTCATTGGGACCAGGTTCAGGACCGAGTATTGATGACCCTGGCTTAAGTATCTCTGAAGGTCCTGCAGGTTCTGGTCCAACAGAAGGCAATCGCCAACAAAAAGTCATTACGCCAAATAAGGGCAGAGATATTTTGGTTTTAAAAAGCGTGACCAGACAAACGCAAGCGGCTATCAGTGAGTTTCGGGCAGAGGCACTCAATCTTAATCGAGTGGCACGTAAATACCCAGATCGTTTGAGCCCGTATTTTGGTGTTCGTCAAACCAGCCGCGGCGGTCTCCAATTATTTTTCGGACTCAAAGATGGCAATATCGGTATCGATAAGAAGAAATTCCCGAAAATCAAAGACACCATGATTCGTTCGAATGCGAATAATGGGAAGGGGTTTCCAGACGCCTTTTGGACAAGCTTATAAGAAAAAAGGCGAGCATAGATGCTCGCCTTTTTTAATGAGTTGAATGTTTAAATATCGTATTCGAGGATGAGACCATCGCCTTCTTCAACCAGTTTGAAGCGTTCGCGACGACCTTTGGTTTTGCCATTTAGTTCACTGACAAGATTCTTGAATAAGCGATACACTTGAATTTCACGTAGTGAGCACAGTTTTTCGTATTGAATACGTGCTTTTTCATCACGTTGATCGATCTGTGGATCATCGCCGTAGATGAGGTCATGCAGGATGTCAGGATCGAGGCGCACATTGATAGAATTAGAGCCTGGATTGTAATTGGCGTCCGGCATAGCTATTCCTTTACTTCCAAATTAATTTTTACTGGCGTTGGAGTCGTCGAACTCAGAGAAAAGATCTGATTCGTCTCCGCCAGCTTCACCTGTCTTGCCCGGAATCCCAAGTACTAGCTTGAAGCTTTCGCGTGCTCCAAGTCGGATAACCGTTTCAGGTGTTTGGATGAGATCGACATCTACAGGTTCGGTGATGAGCTGGTCATTGCAGTAGGTGCCGTTGGTCGAAATGTCTTCAAAGCGAACGAGATTCTCTTTCAGCACTTGAATGCGAATGTGACTGCGGCTGACCGTATTGAAATCATGATCATTATCGCGGTCTTCTGGCGCCATGCTGCGGTAGGATTCAAGCGAACGTAGGCTGATATCACAACTACGGCTACGGCCCACGATAATCTCGTTTCCGTTATCTAACGGATAGTTGGTTCCTTTGACTAAACCCTCAATGCCGACGAGCATAGGGATTTTGGTACCAGCTTCAGAATTAGTCGACGTCATGGGCAGGAGTCTAATCATGCTTAATAGTTTCACAACGCAAAGATGTGTGCTAAATGCTTACATCTACAGTTACTGGATGATCTGCGTATCTTTCAACTAAACTCCTCCGAGCTTGCTGAACAGGGGTCTGGCGACAGGCTGCCGCCATGCTTGGTCAAATAATAAGCAATGGTGGCTTCATCCTCGGCTGCATCGGATTTGCCTCGTTAGTTGCCTTGGCGGTGGTTATCGAACGGGCCATGCGCTTGTCACGTTGGCAGAAGGAATTTGCCGCAACCTGGGCGGTACTTGAGCAGCAATTGGAGAAGCGTGAGATCAAACGCCAGGATCTCCCTGATAGCAATGCCTTGGGCCGTGTCTTGCAGATGGGGTTGAAGCATGTGCGTCTTGGCGAGGAGTCGATTCGTCATGCGACTTTTGATGCAGCGCAGCACGAAGTCTCTCGGCTCGAGCGTGGATTGGGTGCGCTTTCGACTATTGCTCAGATCACGCCACTGTTGGGACTACTTGGTACCGTCGCTGGTTTGATGGAGGCCTTCCTTGCGGCACAGGAAGCACAGAGCATCACCGCTGACCTGCTTGCTGCTGGTATCTTTAAGGCCTTAGGCACTACAGCTGCTGGTCTGGGTGTGGCTATTCCTTGTTACATTGCTTACAACTCGTTGTCTGCGTGGACCAGTCGATTGATCGATTCGCTTGAGCACGCCGCAGGGGAGCTACCACGCATTATTTCGCGGAGTCAATCGAATGACGCGACTTAAGCGTACGCATCAAGGCCGAAAGCAGTTTTTAGATCTAGCGCCAATGGTCGATGTGACGCTGACGCTGGTGGTATTCCTGCTGCTAAATAGTGAAGGCCTCGATGTACGAACGATTCCCGTTCATTTACCACAAGCGGCGAGTGCGGAAAGTAAAGAAAAGGCCTCGTCTTTGCATATTGATGCTGATGGTGCATTAAGCTTGGATGGCAAATCATTAAATCTCGATGGGCTGACTGATTATTTTAATAGCGATGCGCGCGTAACGATATACGCCGACCAGGATGCTAAACATGGTCGCGTCACAGCTGTGGTCGATCGACTTCGTTCATTGGGTGTCGAGCATATTTTTTATGGTGTCGAAGCAGTCGATACGTGGTGATGCCATGCGCATTGATATAGTCACTTTATTTCCACAAGCATGCAGCGATTTTTTATCAACCAGCATAGTTGGTCGCGCTCAGCGTGACGGACTGGTTGACATTAATTGTGTGAATCCACGTGATTGGACGGATGATAAACATCAAACCGTTGACGATCGTCCTTTTGGCGGTGGTCCGGGCATGGTTTTAAAAGTTGAGCCACTAGCAAAATGCATCGACAGTATTCGAGATACAGCACCCGATGCGAAATTGATTATGACCAGTGCGCAGGGTGAACATTTTACCCAAAATCATGCGCAGTCCTGGTCTGAAGAAGCGCATCTGATTATTGTTTGCGGACATTATGAGGGTATCGACGAACGCTTTGTTGAGCTATACCAACCAATCGAAGTGTCTATTGGCGACGTGGTTTTGTCGGGTGGTGAAATCGCTGCTTTATTAGTGAGCGATGCCATTGTTCGCTTGTTACCTGGTGCCTTGGGCCATGCTGATAGTGCTAAGGAAGATAGTTTTTCAGGCGATGAAAAATTATTAGACCATCCCAGTTATACCCAACCACGTGAATTTCGCGGGCTCCACGTTCCGGAAATTTTACTAAGCGGTGATCATGGGGCGATTGCCAAGTGGCGTAAAGAGCAGCGCCTTAAGCGGACGCAGCAACGTCGCCCAGATTTGCTTGAATAATTACGATACAATCCACTCGCGTTTTTCAGTAGATAAATCAGCCAAACGTGCGTTAAGCGTATTGCGGGTGATGCCAAGTAATTGTGCAGCTTTGCTCTTATTATTGTTGCAGAATTCGAGAACCGCTTCGAATAAATAACGTTCCCATTTGCTGCGTACAATGTCATAAAGATCCTGTTTACCGTCTTCGCTGCAACTAAGCGTCGCTTCTTTCATATAGGATTTGAGCTGATCTTCAAAATCGTTTCCACTTGAACTCGTAACAGTGCTTGGCTCTGCGTTTGGCGTACTGCCTTCCGTTTGCGCAACAATCATGCGCGCACTTTGACCACTACTAGCAGGCGCCGTTTCACTGTTGTAGGCCATGATTGCCATCGGTAATAAATCGACGGTTAATTCTCGACCAGGGGCCATAACAACCATTTTCTCGACACAGTTTTCGAGTTCACGAACATTACCTGGCCATGGATAGGCTTTCATTAATTCAATCACGTCACGTGAATAATGCTCAATATATTTAATATTGCGTTGGCAATAAATGCTCAGGAAGTGTTCAACCAATGGCGGGATATCTTCGCGGCGATGGCGTAGTGGTGGTACATATAAATAAACCACATTGAGGCGATAGTAGAGGTCGGAGCGGAATGTCCCTGCTTTGACGTCTTCTTCGAGATTGCGATTAGTAGCGGCGATGACTCGCACGTTGAGTTTACGAGCATGGTGTTCACCAACGCGAACCACTTCCATTTCTTGGAGGACGCGCAGTAAACGCACTTGCATATTTTCAGTGATCTCACCGATCTCATCTAAGAAAATCGTACCGTTATTCGCGGCTTCAAAACGTCCTTTGCGATCGCTGGTTGCGCCGGTGAAGGCACCTTTGATGTGGCCAAATAATTCGGATTCAAGCAAGCTTTCTGAAAGCGCACCACAGTTAACGGTTATAAAGGGTTCATTCGCACGAGGGCTGTGCTGGTGAATCATGCGAGCAATTAATTCTTTACCGGTTCCGGTTTCACCACTGATTAAAACGGTTGCAGTGCTTGCGGCGACGCGTCGTGCATTTTCAAGCACATTGTGAAAAGCACCAGCTACACTGATGATATTGTCACTGCTAAATTGCATGCGAATTTCTTCACGTAAGTGATAATTTTCATCAAGCAATTCTTCTTTTTCCATTTTCAGGAAGTCAGAAACCGCACACCATTGCAAAAATAAATCAGATAAAAACTCGCCAATGAGATCGCCAGGCTCTTCTAAAATTAAAACGCCATACAATCGCTTTGATTTGCCGAGGGGGTAGGCGACTATTGAATCTTTTTTCAAGACATGGTGTTGTTCTTTGATGGTTGCGAGAATTAATTTATCCTCGTCTTCGGTTATGCTGGCACCGCCATGACTGATGATGCTGGTGATATCACCATTTTCGCGCAAGGAATATAAACGTCCGGCAGTAATGAGATCTTCACTGCTGGCTAAGCGCAGAGCCGCTAGGACTGAAGACCGCAGCTCAGGATTCTTGACCCGAACATCGGTGATAGCGTCCAATAAATCCAAGAGCGTTGTCGTATCCATTTAGTCCTGGCTCCCTGGTAAGAAATCAGACTATGCGAAGAAATAGATTATGTTGCTCAATTTTTGAGCAATATCTGATCTCGGAGTTCTAGGCTCCTAGCAGCCAAGGACTTAGGATCTTAATAATTGAGCTATGCTTGGGCAGTCGCAACGGCGCTGACGATATGCAGTTCTTTGAGCTGCTTCTCGTCGACATCGTTTGGAGCGTCGGACATGATATCGCTGGCCTTCTGTGTTTTTGGGAAGGCGATGATGTAACTCTAATGAAATGGCTCTGATCGTTGTTGCGGATTGGGGTTTAATTTATCGCTTTAGATTGCTTTGCCCCGATCTGCCCCGCATCAGATTAATCCAAAATCAGAGTATACGACACTTTGAAAGTCCGACCGCCCGGCCGCAGGTTGTGCTGGCGTGCTCTAGGGCGAGTTGGTCCGATGGGGCGGGGTGGCTTGTGGTCACTGGGGGCGTCATGTTGACTTGGGTGGTTGTCAGAGCTGATTGCATTCGACCTGAGGCATTGTGGATTCAATAGACCATAGGGCGGGTCACCAAAACGGTGGGTAGAGAGTTCTATTAATCTCTCACATTATTTTGGCAAAATATTAGTATAATACTCTATTGTGATTCAGATGACATGCGTAACCTTTTATACACTTTATTAATATTATAGGGGCGAAATCGATGGATGAAGATTATATTGTAAATTTGCCGGCAGACCCCTTGGAGGCAATGTTAGTGGTGTCAGATAGTTTAAGGGTGCAAGTTGCGATTAAGGATAAAACACCAGCAGAGAGATTTAAATTGTGTTTACCTTATTTTGCTATTCTCTGTGAATTACAAAATGATCTAACTAATATTATTGTAATAGATCAGCCAGTTCTTGGGAATCAATTTGAGTCCAATCTGACTCTTATCCATCAGTATAATCAAAATATATCTAGTCAGGTTAGATTAGAGTTGGAGACAAGATCAACAAAATCAGATATAAAAGAAATTGATAAATATACGGAATTGTTCAGAATGCATAGAAAAACATCTTTTTCTTATGATGTAGAGGAGGATGAATTAAAGGAGCTGCAAGATAGGATTAATAACATTAGAGAGTTAATAAAATTAGCTACCTGTTTTGATGAAGGACATCGTTTACGCTTATTAAAAAAATTAGAAAAATTACAATTAGAATTGCATAAAAAAATGTCTACTCTTGATGGCTTTTGGGGCTTGTGGGCTGATGCTGGAGTAGCATTGGGTAAATTTGGAGAGGATGCTGAGCCTTTGTTTAATCAAGTTAAAGATGTTTTGAAATTAATAGCACAGATCCAGGGTAGATCAGAGGGTATAAATCCTTTAAATGTTCTAGAGCATAAAAAAGATGACAAGATAGAATGAGTGATGTTGGTAAAATAGCGCGAATTGATGAAGGGCTTATTGGAGCATTTCTAAAAAATCCTCAAATGTATCCGCTAATTAAATTATCTCAGCAGTGTCTTTGGTACTGGGATTGTAATCAACTTTCCCAATATAGCAGCTTGCTTTCGTTTCAAAAATAAAGCATAAATAATTGTCATCATCTAGTATTGCAAATGGTATAATTCCTTCGCTTATATTTATTGCAGTTAAAACAGATCTCGCATTTTTCACAGTCAACCCACCTTTAGAAGATGTTTCTTGTGTGCCATCACTTAGAAGAAATAGAAATTGCTTTATTTTGTTATTTTGTAATTTGCACTTTTTTATTTTAGCTCCATTTAATTCGCTCCAATCTTCCATCAAATTGGCAATATTCGGTCTTTTCGATGGGTCTTTTATGTGTTCAACAACGGCGTGCCATTCGTCTGGGTGAGGCTCTTTTACTTCATTTACATTTTCAATTTCTAGATTTGGTATCACTAAGATCTTCCTCATCATTTATATTCCAGTTAATTATGAAAAATGTAGCAGGGCTATTAATTTCAGTGTGAAAGTCAATCGAATCTACTTTAAGTTGATCAAATAAGTGATTTAGTTCAACTGTTGCTACAAGACGACCGCTATCCCAGCAAATGTATTTTATTATGTAATAAGCATGTAATAATTGGTTTATTTTTCTCGGTGTTATTGACGAAGATTTGCAACCAGATATGCCGTCTTGCATATTTTTAACTTCTTCAGGTTTAAGTTCTATAGTTGTGAATGCGCCCGGTCCAGTTGGTGATTTAACACTAGAAGGTATGATAACTCTATCTTGTTTTTTTGTTTCTTTGTCAGGCGTACAGATGCTATCAAGGTACGAGTATTTAGTTTTTTCGTCTATACCGGGCATCTTGACGCAGACAGTAAATAGTTTCTCTAAATAATCAGTTGCCATATTAGGTTCAAGTTTTCTATGCTCTATTAAAGAATGTTTTAGTATTCGGTGATCTACGCAGGTGATAGGTATAATAAATTGCTTAAGAGTGTCTTCATTGAGTAACGCTAGTAGCTCATCAATTATTTGTAGAACTGACTCAGGTTTGCAGCGATCGACATTATCTAGAATCAGAGCAATCTTATGGCATTTGTAATCCCCATTTCTCGCCTTTACAATTCTACACATTTCTTGTTCACATCTAATACGATCGTCTAATAAAGTGCCGAAATCAGGACCTTTAAGGATGTTATCCACTACACTTAGGACACTTTCTTTAGACCAAATTTTGAAGATTTTCCATCCATAGTATATTAGCGGTAAAGAGGGGAATATCCAATAGATGTACTCTATTTTTTCCCATATCGTAAGGGTAGCCCAGTAAAATATTATTATTGTAGCAACAAGAGAAATGAAAAGAATCCCAAGGTCATGAGTAATTGATTTCCATGAGCCAGTCTTCCAATAGTCCCACCATTTATACCCATCGTCTCTATTGTGGAATCTTTCATGCAGGGATTTAACGATAACAGGCCATATGAATTTAGAGTCATGATATCGTCCCATGTCAATTGTTAAATATTGTACCTTTGCTCCATGATTTTTTATGTCAAATTCAATATTCTCTTTGACTTTTTCAATGAAAAATGATTTACCACTTCCGTACTTACCCGTGACCCCAACGGAAAAGGGCATTTGTAAATTATCCCACGACACAATTCTTGCTATTGCTTCGGCTAATTTGGATATGTTTAATAGATCTTCTCCATCTTTTTTATCATTTGGAATAACAGGGGGCACCATTTTATTTGGGTCCACGAGTTTGACGATTTCTACATTATCTAATTTTACAAATTTGTTTGATTGCACACTTTCTTGAATTTCGCTTCCAGTATCTCCCATTTCAACTTCACCCATTTCGCCTTCGCCAGCTTCATTGCCCCTGGTGGGAATACGATCCTCGAGTTCTTTTTCATCATCTTTTGGCATAATTATCCCCCGCACATCCCACAAGCCGTACCCTCATCCTTTGTACACCACCGACCGTTCTTGGTAGTACCGAAGTTCGTCATACAATCCTTATTGTGGCGCTTCTTGGACTTTAGGTTTAGCCAGTGCGTATGTTCAGGATTCTTTTTAAGCTCTTCCTCATAAAGCTTCAACGCAGCGGCTCTATCGATTTTGTTCAATAGTTGTTTGGCTGTTTTTGGAGCAGTTCGTTCGTTTGATTTGTCAATTGCCCACTTAGGCGCTGTTTTCCATATCCCTCGTTCATATTGTTTCGCAATTTGTTGAGCATTCTTATATAGAGTATGGAAAGGGTCCTGTGCATCCCCGTATTTGCGCCAATAAGCACTGTGGCCATGCAGAATTAGTTCTTCAGTGACATCCAGAAGGGTAGAATATTTGAAGATTTTTCCATTCGGTAGTTTTTCTTCTGCTATTATATCAACCATTGGGGTGGCGAGAATTCTGTTATACCTGTCCTTTTTGAGGGTGTTGCCGGATGAATAGAGTCTGATCTTTTTGTTTTTGTCACTGCTTCTGTTTAAAAGTTTTATCAGGAACTCTTTCGCTTTTAATCCTTCAGGCATCTTCTTGCCATGTTTGTTGTCTGAAGTCTCAGGTGTATCCACGTAGAGAATTCTCACGGTCTGCTCACCAGTATCGGTCATGACTTTGATCGTATCGCCGTCTACGACTTTCGTCACTTTGTAGGGACCTACTTCTACAGCTTGGCAGAGGGTGGTTAATAGGGCTAGGATCAGTGTGAGGGCGATGTGTCGCATGGATATGGTATAGCATGTTTAGAGACGCTTACTACAATATATGTAAGATTTGGTGCGTTTATTATTCTGAGTGTTGTAACAACATCGTTGGATGTAAGGAACATTTGATGAAAGAAGTACTTGTAACAATAATGATTGTAATAGTTCTCTCGCTGACTTCAGGAGTTCATGGAGCAGTGGATTGGAAGCCTGAATATGACAAGGTAACTAAAGCGTATCTATCGGGGGACTTTAAAGAGTCGGAAAGGTTGGCGGCTAATCTACTGGAGGAAACTGAAAAGAGTGCGGGAAAAGAAGGATTAGAATATGGATTAACACTTTTGCTTTACGGCATTTCTTTGAGAGAGCAACGGCAATATAAAAAAGCCGTTAACTCTCTTTATGGTGCTTTAAAAATTCTACATAAAATAGGTGGGGATGCAGATTTCGAGCTAGCAGTGGAATCCGTAGCGTCGAATCATTATTTTCTTAATAGGCACATTGTTCGTAAGCGGCATTATGATAGAGCACAAACTTACGTACCTATGAGGCTGTTGGGTGAAGATGCTAAAAATATTGCGGAAAGGATGCATGGTATCTGCAAAAAATACTATTCTGGTGCTCACCATTATATAACAATAGGTATTTCGGACTTAGTTATAATTCTTTATATGAATGCAAATTATATTGGAACTGAAGAATACCCGCACGGAACAATTATAACTGCATATCGTAGAATGGCTGATGGAATACATCATTTGGGGAGGCAGGCTGAATCACAAGAGGTATTTGATAATTTATATTTTTATGCGAAAAATACAGCTAATTATAATAAAGGAACGTATTCACCTGTAATGGAACTAAATAGAAAGTATCGAAACCAGTGGGGTTCGTGTAAGGAGGCGAATTTGATATCTGGTAAGGCTAGAAATATGTATGCTAAACAACAATACGCTTATAGTGCAGAGCTAGGGGGGGTTGCATATGAGATGTTTAAAGAAACATTGGGTGAATTCAGTATTGTCCCGTTGGATGTACAGTTGATTATTGCAAAAGCTCATTTTAAAATGGGTGACTATGGAAGAGCTAGATCTATTTCAGAAAGCGCTTGGCGTTTAGCTTTTAAATTCGAAATTGATAATGTGATTACAAAAGAGTTTACAGAAGTGTATGCAGAGTCTTGCTATTTCTTAAAGGATTACGGTGAATCGTTAAAAGCATTTAGATTATTGTTAAGACTAAATAACGGTGCGAAGCACAAGTTGGAATGGATTAGTGATTGTATTGGTACCATATTGAGCATACAGGGGAAGGAGGAAGAGGCTGAGAAGTACTATGTTCGGCTTAAATTCACTAATCAAAGAAAGTTCAAAGAGGAACTTAAGTATCACAATCCTCAAAAATATGAGGCTAAAGAAGTTGAAAAGAAGGTATTGGATAAATCTTTGCGAGTGTTTGCTGCTAATTCCAACGAACTTTTAACTGAAAAAGAAAAAGCAAAGAGACTGCTTAATTATGCAACTATTGAACACTCTTTGTTGGAGGCTCGCTATAAGGAGAGCCCTAGTAAAGCA
>JANQLF010000235.1 GCA_028280785.1 Planctomycetota bacterium | reverse complement strand
TTTTTAGAAGCCTTTGCTGATGCTGGTTTTTATGGGGTTGAATTAGTTAAGCGTGATGCCAAGCCATGGCACGTGGTAGAAGGCATTGAATTCCGTGCGGTTACCGTTGTTGCCTATAAAGGCAAAGAAGGCGCATGCATGGATGGTAATCACGCAGTGATTTACCCGGGACCGTGGAAGCAAGTCGAAGATGACGATGGCCATGTCTTTCGTCGTGGAAAACGAGAAGCCGTTTGTGAAAAAACTTACCATATCTTAACAAAAGCTCCTTATCGCGAACAGATTGTTGGATTACCGCCCTATCAAGAAGTTGCACGAGAAGACCGACAGCCAATGAATTGTGATCAACACGAACGTGATCCACGCCAAACAAAAAACGGAAAACTGCCAGACGATTACACGGTAGTTCAAGATTGCTGTGAACCCGGATCTTGTTGCTAGAGCCTTCCGCGGAATCTTTCGCAAAGCGAAAGTTCAGGAGCACCGAGTAAATGAAGCGGCGAAAAAATCGAGTGAAGCGAGATCGCCGCAGAATGAAATGAATGCGACGTGACAAAAATTGTTCAAGATTGTTGCGAGGGCGGCAGTTGTTGTTAAACACGTTCCCAAATGGGGACGTTGATGAAGCGCATTCTGTATTTATGTACTGGTAATTCCTGTCGCAGCCAAATGGCTGAAGGCTGGACGCGGCATATTCATGGCGACAAATTAATTGTTTATTCAGCCGGTATCGAAGCTCATGGATTAAATCCCAATGCGGTAAAGGTCATGGGTGAAGCCGGCGTTGATATCACCAGTCAGACTTCGGATACCATTGATAAATTTGCTGATGATCCGATTGATATTGTTGTGACGGTATGTGGCCACGCCCATGAGACCTGCCCTATTTTTCCCAAATCAGCAACGATTATTCACCACGGTTTTGATGATCCACCGAAATTGGCTAAGGAAGCAGCCGACGAAGAAGCGGCTTTGGATTGCTACCGTCGCGTTCGCGATGAGATCAAAGCGTTCGTAGAAAATTTATCCGATCATTTAGACTTGGCATAGGCCAATCTGCTCTGATAACTGGGTGATGGCGCAAACACCCGGATTCGACGCTCGAGATGAACAAGCTGATAAGGCGCTACGTCCGCATTCGCTTGCCGAGTTCACCGGACAAGAATCTGTGGTTCGTAATCTCGCCGTTGGCATTGAAGCTGCGAAGGCACGTGGTGACCAACTTGATCATGTCTTGTTGTCGGGTCCTCCCGGTTTGGGTAAAACAACCTTGGCGCATATTATGGCTAAGGAATTGGGTGCTGAAATTAATGAGACTGCTGGACCGATGCTCGATAAGCCAGGTGACCTTGCTGGCATTCTAACCGCGCTGCGCCCAGGCAGTGTTTTATTTATCGATGAAATTCACAGCCTCAAACGAGTCATCGAAGAATATTTATATTCGGCAATGGAAGACCAACGCATCAGTATTCAGCTGGGGCAGGGGGCGACCACTGAAGTATTAACGGTTAACGTCGCACCATTTACCTTAGTCGCGGCGACAACCCGCGAAGGTTTATTAAGCGCACCATTACGCAGTCGCTTTAGTATTACCGAGCGCTTGGATTTATATTCTACGGATGAATTGGTACGCATACTCGATCGCAGTGCGCGTCTGTTACATGTCGAAGCGGATTACGAAGGCTTATCATTGATTGCCGAGCGCAGTCGCGGCACCGCGCGTTATGCCAATAATCATTTGCGTCGCATCCGTGATCTTGCGCAAGTTCGTTACGATAATCACATTGATGCAGAGGTTGCTACTGAAGGCTTGGACATGCTCGGCATTGACCACATGGGTTTAACTGAACTAGACCGCCGCATCTTAAAGTGCTTAGCCGAACACGGCCGTGCCGTCGGATTAAAAACCATCGCTGTAACCATTGGCGAAGAACCAACCACCATCGAAGAAGTCTATGAGCCATTTTTAATTCAATGTGGCTTGCTGGCGAAAACTCCATCAGGGCGCATATTAAATCCAAAGGGTTACGAGCACCTTGGGCTCGAGTCCCAGGGAAATATTTTCGATAAATAAATGCCTGCGCCGAGTAACGGTCCGTCGTATTTCGACGGGCATTTATGAAGCGTAGCGGAATAAATGAGTTACGACAAAGCATGCGGGGGAGCACGAGGGGCAAAGCCCCTCGAAATAAAAAAGCCATTTTTAATTCAATGTGGATTATTAGCAAAAACGCCATCCGGTCGTATTTTAAATCCCAAAGGCTACGATCACTTAGGGCTTGAAACACCACCAAATCAACAGACTGGTTTTCTTTAATTATTAATATCTCACGGAGCTGCAGAGGCACGGAGAAGCTTAGATATAACTCTGTGTCTCTGTGCCTCCGTGAGAGCTTTTAAAATGAATTTATTTCATGTTGGCAAGTACGCGCACGCAGTCACCACGGAATAAGATCCGTAAATTCTTTTCATTGCTGTCAGCGATTAATGCCATATCAGCACCCGCCGCGTGTAATTGTTGAAGGGCATTCTGCACGGTGATGTTGGCTGGGATGTTTGGCATCGGTTGAATAATATCGCGAATCTTTTCGGTATCATCGGCGCAGACCAAAGTTGCTGCACTGACATAGCCAATCGGTTTACCGCTGTTGTGCTCAGTGACGATATAGCGCGTGTAGAAGGTTGGGCCGAGTGAATTTTTTGCTGCCGCAACGGTAGCCTGACCATCTAAGCTAGCCAAGCCAGCGAGTGGTTTGCTGACACCTTCGTAGGTGACCATGGTGCGGTCTAAAGCCATAATGCGATTAACTAATTGCTGTTGTACTTCGGTTAAATCATGCCCAGTCGTTTTAGCTTTAAGAAAGTTGCGTAAATTTCCTTCGCTCGTATGCGGTTCCCATACGGGTTCGCGTTTGGCGTGCAGTAATATTTGAAAGGCAGTGGTAATAATATTGGCCAAGAAAATAAACGGGCTGAGTAAGATCCTAAAAAAGGCCAGTACCAAGACTGTTTTGTAAACGATGTCATTGGCACGAATGCGGAAAAAATATTTCGGTAAAAATTCTGCAAAAATAAGTACGATTGGTGTAAGGATGAAGGTTGTCACTAAAACACTGTACGGTCCGAGGTTATTGAATTGGTGTTCGGTGATGGTTGCCAGCAATTGCGCTGCAACATTATTACCAAGTAAAATACAAATAATGGTTGGGCTCATTGGCGTGGCTAACCAGTTCAGCAAGCGTGCGCGGAATTCACCTTGATCCAAACGGTAACGCAATTTTACCCGGTTGATGCTGTACATACCAGTTTCTGATCCACTAAAAATAGCAGAGAGAATTAATAAACAGAGCATATTGAACCAAAACCAGTCCATTAGATATGCTCCATGTTACGAGTCGTGCGCCGCGCTTCGAGTGCAGATAATTGCTCTAAGCTTAATTGTTTAATGCGATGTCCATCAACGCTTTCGACTTTAAATAATAAATTGCTGTAGAGGAGGCGGTCACCAACTTCAGGAACGCTACCTAATTTCCAGGTGACAAAGCCACCGATAGTTTTTGCGTTATTTAAATCTTCTTCATCGATGAGTGTCTCCCAGCCTTCAAGTGGTGTTTGCCCAGAGAGTAGCCAGGTATTATTGTTAATCTGTCGCGGTTCTTCGATATCCGGCAGATCTTCATGATCACCACTGCCGAGTAATTCCTGACCAATGTGAGCCAAGGTTAACAGCCCGGCGGTGCCGCCGTATTCATCGACCACAACGCCAGCAGATTTTTTATTATCTTGGAACAAAGCAATGGCTTTGGGTAATAAAGCGCCACCAGGAATAAATAAGGGTTTGCGCATGCGTTTGGAAACCTTGCCATCTTTTAATAAATCCTGAGCACCAAGGACACCGACGCACTCTTCGTTTTTATCTGGGTCATAAACAATCATGAATGGACCAGGATTGTCCTTAAATGCTTCGATAGCTTCTTCCTTGCTGGCATCGACATCGATTGCTGGGCAATCAACACGGTGCGTCATAACCTGCGACACTGGTGTTTCCGATAAATCAATGACCTCAATTAAACGATCGTGAATTAAATCACTCACCACACCATGCTTGTGTGATTCTTCGATAACCAAACGTAATTCGTCATTAGTAACATCTTGTGAAGGATGAATGGCATTTTCACTGACGATCATGTGGCCGAGTAATTTTTGAAATATCGCCACCAACGGTGTGCAAATAAACATCGTTGCTGTTGTGGGATAGGATAAAACGCGTGCCGAGCTGAGTGCATTACTGCTGGCGAATACCTTTGGAAATATTTCACCACATAAAATTATCGCTGCTAGACTTATAGGTAAAATAATTTCTGGGTATGCTTGGAAGTAATGGGTGCTGCCCATCCACCAAGCAGCGATACTAAAATAACATATATTAACAGCATTATTGGCGATAAGAATGGTTAATAAGAGATTGCGTTCATCGCCAAGCAGGCGCATGATTAAGCCATCACTGCGGTGCTGGTTTTTTGCGACCTCACCAATATCGCCTTGATTTAAACTAAATAATGCCGTCTCTGATCCGGAAAATGTTCCGGATAATAACAACAAGACAAACATAGATGCTACTGCATATATGTCGATCATCGTTTAGTCGTACTCGAGTGGGGTTCGGGGTCGGGTTCCTCAGTCATCGCCTTTGACAATCAGCTTCAGGAAGTCGCAGAGCGCCTTGCGTTGCTTACCGTTCAAATTTTTGACAATGGTTAAAATATCATCGACATTGTCAGAGTTGGCGTCTAGTCGTGCAATCAGCGCGCTTGTTTCATGACGTGATGTATCCGTATCCATTGGCATTTGTGCATCATGCGCAACGTAATCGGCAGTATCGTCTTTTGTTTCTTTGCGGCGTTGTCTGGTTGCAAGTTTACCGGTTTTTTGTTCGCCACCGATTAATTCTAAATACGAATGGTGGTCGAGTTCTAATAAATCTTGTAATTTTTTATGCGTACTGGCGCGTGAAGGAATGGCCTGTTGTTTAATAATGCGTGCCATGGTTAATTGGCTGAGACCACTGGCTTCGGCGAGCGCCTTAATTGTCAGATTTTCCTGATTCATGTAAGCGATTAAGGCTTTTTGTAATGGTGTTGCATCAGGCGGTACTGGGTGTTTACCACGAATGGTCAGTGAGGTGACCTCGTGGGTTTCTTCAGTGAAGTGAACTGACGCAGCAAATTGTGCTTCATCCAGTCCGAGCTCTTCACGTAAATTTTCAAATTCAGTTAAGTCATCAGGTTTGAGCTTGCCATTCATGATGCGACTGAGTGTTAAATAACCGACGCTCACCTGCTTGGCAAATGCAGCTAAACTGACACCGCTCTCAGCTAAACGTTGATTAATGATGTCGGCGATGCTGGCAACTGCATCTAATTCAGCAAATTCATCTTCTTCCAGATCGGTTTGGTGACGAGAGGCATGGCTGCTGCGCACTGCTTTATCGACTTCCTCGGCATTTAGCTCGAGCACCTCGATAATTTTATCTAACGATTTACGACGTGGCACGGCGCCTTTGCGCGTGATACCACTAATGGTGGCATAAGGGAGGCCGGTAGCCGTCGCCAGGCTTTTTTCTGAATAGCCTTGGGCATACAGCGCCTTGGTGACTAAATCTTGTAAGTTCGTCGGTCCATCTTTCTCAATGCGGTCAGAGGCATGCTTGCCGCTACGTGAGAGGATGTCGGCCCATTCTTCGCGTTCGATACCAATGATTTGACGTAGGGCTTCACGGT
Organism: Planctomycetota bacterium; assembly: GCA_028280785.1. GTDB lineage: Bacteria > Planctomycetota > UBA11346 > UBA11346 > UBA11346 > JANQLF01. The sequence continues at coordinate 18,249 of JANQLF010000235.1, read as the reverse complement.
GTTGTGGCTTGCGTGGGATGTTTCCAGATTTGATGACGTTAAGCATGGTTGGGTAAGATATGCCAGCGCGTTCAGCGAGCATTTTGGCGCTCACACCATTTTCTAACATATACGCTTGTAAGACGTCCTGGAGTGTTTCTGTCATAAGTTCATTCATATCGTGATACCGCTGAGGTCGCACAGCTTAACGCCGTCTACACATCTGCCAGTAGAAAAGACGCTGTTAGCAGGCTAGTTGGTGGGTCGCCGTTGCACCGTCAACGCCCATATTAGCATCTCGCTCTGCCGCCAATAATTGCGCTTTAGGAGCCTTCATGAGCGACTCAGCAATCCAACGTGCCCTCTTATCTGTATTCGACAAAACTGGTGTCGTCGACCTGGCCCAGGGTCTGCATCAACGCGGTGTCGAGCTGCTTTCAACCGGTGGTACCTACAAGGCAATCAAAGATGCTGGTTTGCCGGTTATCGAAGTTTCCGATTATACGGGCTTTCCCGAAATGATGGATGGCCGGGTTAAAACCTTGCACCCAAAAATTCACGGCGGTTTGTTGTGTTTGCGCGATAATGATGCGCATACCGGTATCGCTGCTGAACATGACATTGGCATGATTGATTTAGTCGTGGTGAATTTATATCCCTTCGAAGAAACTTGTAATACACCGGGTGCTAGCTTAGCTGATAAAATAGAAAAAATTGATATTGGTGGCCCAAGCATGCTGCGCAGCGCAGCTAAAAACCATAAGTTCGTTACCGTGGTTACCGAGCCTGGTGATTACGAGCAATTATTAAGTGAGATGGATGCCAACGACAAAGCCACGACCATGGCATTTCGTCAAGCCTGTGCGCGTAAAGTATTCCGCTGCACCAGTCGTTATGATGCTTTAATTGCTGAAGAATTATTGCGCGAAGCGGCAAGTGAAGATGCCTCACTTTTAGACAATGAATTATTGCCCGAGCAATGTGCGATTCCATTGCGCAAAGTTCAAGACTTACGTTATGGTGAAAACCCACATCAAGCAGCGGCATTTTATGATATTCGCTTGCCTGGTGCAAATTGCTTATCAACAGCGAAGCAGCGCAACGGTAAGGAACTCAGTTATAATAATATAATGGATTTGGACGGTGCCTGGGAATTAGTTAAAGAATTCACCACACCAAGTTGTGCGGTGATTAAGCACACAAATCCATGTGGCTGTGCCACTGCTGATAATCAGCTAGATGCATTTCTAAAAGCTTATGACGGCGACCCGCAAGCAGCCTTTGGCTCGATTATTTCATTTAATGAAGAATTAAGCGCTGATACGGCTAATGCCTTGGCAGAACCAGGGCGTTTTGTTGAAGCGATTATTGCTCCAAGTTTTTCCGATGAGGCTTTCGAAATTTTAACCACCAAGCCAAAATGGAAAAAGAATGTGCGCATTATTGATGCTGGTGGTTTATCTAAAATCCCAGCCGATGCGCGCTATGCTAAAAATGTGTTAGGCGGTCTCTTATTGCAAAGCTATGACAATACTGGTTGGAATGCCGATAATTTACAGGTAGTGACCAAGCGCCAGCCTAGTGAGCAAGAATTGGCGGATTTAGCATTTGCTTGGCCAATCGTCAAACATTTAAAATCCAATGCGATTTGTTTAATTAAAGATGGTCAATTGGTTGGTGCTGGTGCTGGGCAAATGTCTCGAGTTAACTCGAGTTGGATTGCATCTGAATTAGCCGGTGAGCGTGCCAAGGGATCAGTGTTGGCCTCTGATGCATTTTTCCCATTTCCAGATGGTGTTGAAGCGGCAGCGAAAGCCGGTGTCACTGCTATTGTTCAACCAGGTGGTTCCAAAGGCGATCCAGCGGTAATTGAAGAAGCCGATAAGCATGATATAGCCATGGTCTTTACCGGTGAACGACATTTCCGTCATTAAATAAAAACAATTCGTCTACATTATGAGTGAAGTCCAAGAAAAAGAACCGCCACCACAAGAAGCCTCATCGGGTACTCGCATCCCGATTAAACGCGTGGCGTTGTGGGCAGCGCCAATCTTTGGATTTTTATTCGCATTTATTTTATATAAAACGACCGAGCTCGGTTTGCCTGCTGCCATGTGTGCAGGGATTACCTTGTGGACAGCCTTATGGTGGATGTTTGAACCGATTCCCATTCCAGCAACGTCGATCATTCCTTTAGCCTTTTTTCCTATTTTTAATATTATTACGACGAAGGATGTCGCGGCCTGTTACGGGCATCCCTTAGTCATGTTAATGCTTGGTGGGTTTATTTTATCGACGGCAATGGAAAGTTCTGGTGCGCATCGACGTTTAGCGCTTGGTATGATTCATACCTTTGGCAGAAAATCTGACAAAGGGGTGGTTTTTGGTTTTATGTTGGCCGCTGCCAGTCTCAGCATGTGGATTTCAAATACGGCGACGACGTTAATGTTATTGCCAATTGCTTTGGCGGTGGTCAAGCAAGCTAATAATCCGAAATTAACTTTAGCAATTTTATTAGGTGTGGCTTATGCGGCGAATGTAGGTGGCATGGGTACGCCGATTGGCACACCACCCAACTTAATTTTCGTAGAGCATTACAATACTAATATTGTTAATTTATATGGCGATGAGGCTGATCAGCACAAAATCCACTTTTTAAATTGGATGTGGTATGCCATGCCGGTGGTTATTCTATTAATTCCGACAATTTTCTTTTTGTTAACACGTAAACTCACTGGGCGCAGCGATATCGAAATTCCGCCACAGGGTCCGTGGACATCTTATGAAAAACGTGTGTTGATGGTTTTTGCGGTTACGGCACTTGCTTGGATTACGCGTGATATGGATGGTTACGGATGGAAGCATATAAATGTTAATCTCTATGGTAAAAACACCCCAGAAACACCGCTATCACAGGATATTCTCGATTCGTTTTGGTATCAAATTACTTTTGCTCTGAACAAAGCCCATGACTCTTCCGTAGCCTTGATTGCTGTGGTAGTGATGTTTTTAGTGCCCAATGGTCAAAATGGTCGTTTATTGAATTGGGAAACAGCCAATAAAATTCCATGGGGTTTATTAATGTTATTTGCCGGGGGCATTGCCATTGGCAAGGCGTTTACTGTGACGGGATTGAGCGGAGCTATCGGCGAGCAACTCAATAACCTTGAAGGTTTACCAGTCTTTTTTGTCATGCTCTTGATTGCCTTGTTGGTGACCTTTTTGACGGAGGTGACGAGTAATACGGCAACGACCAATATTTTAATGCCAATATTAGCGGCAACTGCAGGTGGAATTTTGGCTATCGGTGAGGCCACGAGTAATTTATATATGGTCTACATGTTTCCGGCAGTTATCAGTGCGAGCTGCGCATTTATGTTACCGGTCGCAACGGCGCCGAATGCGGTGATTTATGGCAGTAATATGGTGCCGATACAAACGATGATGCGTTCCGGTTTCTTAATCAATTTGACCGGCGCGTTGATTATTACGACTATTTGTTATGTGTGGGTGATTTAAACGCCGCGCGTGGGCCTTGGCGTAACTCAAGCCAATCGCTATTGTGATAGCGTGCTTGTTTGTATTCGTTAATTAAGGCAAGTTCATCATCATTTAATTCAGAAGCAGTGGTTTCGGTATTAAGTGCTTTAGTAATGCTATCGATTAAAATGTCTTGTGCTTTGGCACTCGATAATGCACAACCAGCGACCGTGTCCGCATCCCAATCGTTGCTCTGCAATTTTAAACTACCGTGAATTAAGACCCTGTCTTTTACTTGGCGTGCTGCGCTGCCGAGTAGCTTACCTTGTTTAATCATTAAATCATGTGGTGCTGGACTGGCAAAACAGCGTACGTCACTGTCGTAATGTTTATCGCCGATTTGTGCGGGATTCATCGATGCATTAACCTGCTCGTGTGCCAGACCGTTTAAAATATGTTGATGCAGTAAAGCAAAGATGTCTTCACTGCGTTGCGGAAGTTCTGTGCCGCGTTTGGCAACAAGGCAATAAGTGACTTCATGAATGTGATAGATGGCTCCGCCGCCTGTGATGCGCCGAACCATATCGCACGACGGTGAAAAACTTTTTTTAACCGTGGTATAATCCTGAAAATACCCAAGCGAGAGGCAGGGCCGTGACCACTCATAGGTGCGTAAACTGCTGCACGGCGCAGCAGCCAGTAGGGCCTCATCGGTTGCCATATGTGTTTGACCGTCGGCACATTGATGTGAAAGGATCCGCAACATGGGTGGCAATTACGGATAAGAGCGGAAGGGTGCAAGGCTGAATTTTGGGAACCATGAGTCATCTTGTCCGTCTCAATAGATGTGTGCTCCTCGCATGGCATGGCGTAGACTTGGCAGAGGCCCCTACTAGGATGCCAGCAGCACACAGGCACCATTTTGCCCGGAGAGGAAGACTGGCATGAATAAGGATTTAATGGTCGCAACAGGCGTTTTCGTGTGCTGTGTTTTGATATTGTCGATCGCGTTTAACGAACCTGACGATTTGGATTCGAATTTCGACGACCCAGGTAACCAAATAGCTGATATTAACGATACGCCACCAGTCGCAGATGATCCGATCATGGATGAGGCGCCGCCAATCGATGATCCAATTGATGACCCCATCGAAGGTTTGGATGACCCAGTCGTGGCGATGACGGATCCGATAGATGAAGGTCCTGAAGATCCTATTGATATGGCTCCAGATTTACCTGGTACTGGTGATCCGATTGATGAATCACCAATTGAGCCAGTAGCGATCATCGAAGACCCGGTCGATACGATGGAAGATCCAGTTGATACCGGCGACATTGATTTTGGTGATACGCCAGGAACGACGGATACCGAACCCGCTGTGCTTGTTCCTGCTGATCAGGGTCCTTTGGCCGATGCTGGTACAGATAGACTGCATACCGTCGTACGCGGTGATATGCTCGGAACCATCAGCCAAAAATATTATGGGACCACACGCTACACCCGTTTAATCAGTGAGCGCAATAACAATGTTGATGCCTATTCACTGCAACCTGGGCAACGTTTAATTATTCCAGCATTGCCAGAGTCGGAGCGCGTCGGAACAACAACAGTACGCCCAACAACAACGAATTTAGATTTGGAACCAGGACAGCGTTCGTATACGGTTCGTCGTGGCGATAATTATTACCTCATTGCACAACGTGAACTTGGCGATGCTTCGCGCTTTAAAGAACTAGAGCGCATGAATTCGATTGCAGCACTCGAGCTGGATGTTGGCGATGTCATTGTCTTGCCTGATGCTGGTCGCGTTCGTCCAGCAGTTAACAACGAGCCACGCGTCGTCGCCGGGGCAAAAGTGCATGTGGTGGCCCTAGGTGAAACCTTAGGCGACATTAGTACCCAGTACTATGGTACCTCAACCAAGTGGCGTTACTTGGCAGAGGTGAATGGCAACCTGGATCCTCTGCGATTAAAGATTGGTCAACGCTTGCAAATTCCTGATGCAACACGTGCCCCAAGTAATACCACTCCGCGTGCAAGCACTGGTGGTGCTGAAAGAGGAACATACGTGATTAAGCGTGGAGATTCACTCAGCGTGATATCACAGCGTGTTTACGGTACCGCCACGCGTTGGAAAGAAATTCAAGCAGCTAATCCTGGTATTAATCCTAAGCGCCTCGTTGTAGGCAAAAAGCTAGTGATTCCTGGTCAGGGTGGCAACACCAATACCCGTAGCACCGACGATGACGGTGCCATCGATTTCTCACGCTAAGACACCAGCATCTGCGTAGCATTCATAGCGGCGTCTGATCTATTCCTCTAGCTTGGAACCTTTGTCGGGCTCATATGCTCAAGCTCCATTCGCGCCTGAGGAGATTGGGTTAAACGTGAGCACCGGTGAAGCCGATAAATTATTACAAGACTTACGAACGGTACTGAGTATCAGTCGTGCAATGACCTTAGAGCAAGATCTCGATCGCTTGCTCGATTTAATTGTAAATTCTGTTTCTGATTTAGTGCAGGCGGACCGTGCCAGCTTATTTATTGTTGACCATGATACCGAAGAGCTGTGGACACATACGGCGCAGGGTTCAGGTATTATTCGATTGCCAATTGGATCCGGCATAGCGGGTACCGTCGCCAAAACTGGTGACACCATAAATATTGAAGATGCACAAGCGGACGATCGATTTAATAACGAAAATGATAAACGTAGCGGTTATCACACGCGCAGTATTTTATGCATGCCCTTGATAAATCATAATGACGTGATTGTTGGTGTGCTGCAAACGTTGAATAAAAAGACTGCAGATAATTTTAATAGTTATGACGAAGAAATATTGGGTGCTTTGTGTAGTCAGGCTGCTGTTGCTATTGATAAAACAAAATTAATTGCTGCAGATTTAGAGCGACAAACCCTTGCGCACGATATGGAAGTTGCGCGTACTATTCAGCAATCGCTGTTGCCAGACAGTGAGCCAACGATGGATACCTGGGTCTTTGCTGGTTATCAAGAATGCTGTGATCAAACCGGCGGCGATTATTATGACTTTGTGGTAAGCAATGATGAAAAGGATTGTGATGTCATTGTTGGCGATGTGAGCGGTCATGGCATTGGTGCAGCCATGATGATGAGTACGGCGCGTGCGTTTTTACTTGGCCAGTATGAACGTGAAACGCAACTCGATTCGTTAATTGGTGGATTAAATAATTTATTAGAACGCGATATGTCGGATGACACGTTTATGACCATGTGTATCGCCCGATGTCATGCAGATGGCGTTATATCTTACGTTTCTGCTGGACATGAACCGCCGTTTATTTGCCGTCTTGCTGACAAAGACATTAAAGAATTAGACAGTACTGGTTTATTATTGGGTGCTTTGGACGATTCGGAATATGATATTGAAAGCACCGAGCCCTTAACTAAGGGCGATATATTTGTGATGATTACCGATGGTATTTTCGAAGCGCATCATAAAGACACTGGTGAAGAATGGGGTGTTGAACGTATGAAGGCATGCATTGTCAAACATGCAGACAGTGGTGCAAAAGCAGTATTGGACGGATTATTAAGTGAATTACGCGAACACGTCGGTGGTAAACAAGGCGATGATGACATTACCATCGTTGTTGGAGAGCGTCTCTGATGAGCCTGATTATTAAACAGGAAGCTGCACCAACTGATATTGATTGGGTCTTAGAGCGACGCTTACCATCACAAATGGAATTTAAAGAGGAATTAGTCGAAGCGATTACAGCTTGCATGGAAGAGCGACAATGGTTTTGTGAAGATGATCGTCATTGGTTGTTGTTATGTTTAGATGAGGCCATCGTGAATGCCATGATCCATGGGAATGAGGGTGATCCGCGTTTATGCATTGATGTGCGCGTTGGTAGCAAAGAGGATACTAAGCAATGGATTATAATGGTATCAGACGAAGGTGAGGGATTTTCACCTGAAGATGTGCCTGATGCAAATGACCCAGATTCATTATTACTTGAGCATGGACGTGGAATTTTACTTATGAATGAATGGTTAGATGAATTAGTGTATTATGATAATGGCAGCACCATTTATATGGCGCGCAGTTATGTCAAACAGGAACAAGGAAGTTAATATGCCAGACGCACCAGTACTCGTACAAGTTTATCAAAATATAGTTTTGATAAAAATAGATAAAGATCGCTTGTTGGAAATGCCAGTTATTAACGCGGTGTCAGATGCTATTAACAAACAGATTGAGATGCATCCTAAAATTAGCTTGGTATTGGATTTTGCGTCAGTGACCAATATGAGCTCGGCAATGATTGGGAAGTTTATCGCAATCCATAAATTGGTGAAAAAATATAAGGGCCGCATGGCTATAGCCAATTTGAAACCGCCAATTTTTGAATTATTTAAAATGACTAAGCTACATAAAGTTTTTGATATTCGCGATTCTGCCGAAGAAGTTATTAACTATTACAAACGAAAACCATTATAAGAATGAATGATCGCTTGCTGCGTTTATTTGATAATGATGAGCGCTGCACGCTTGATGGTCAGGATTTTGGTTTGTCCTGTCAGGCAGTTAATTGGACCTGCCGTGATGGTGAACTTAATTTACGTATTGTATCGCTTGAGACTCTCGAATTACCGAGCAGTGAAGCGAGTGAACCGCGCGCAGCAGCTTTAGCGCGTATCGCCCAACATGTGCGTGCGCATCAAGCTTATTTAATCATAGAACAGATAAGCGATATTGATGAGGCATTTTACACTCATTTAAGTGCTTGTCGCTTTGTGCGCATTCATAATGACAGTGATCGAGAAATTTGGGATCGCCTTTTATCAATGGGCCTACCTATATATGGATTAAGTGAATCGATATATTGTGACGTGAGTAATCCTTTGCCTGCTTCTCTATTAAGTGCTTTATTATTTGGTGCCTATTATTGCAGTGATGGATTATTGCTGTCTATCGATGAGGGGCCTCAGCATTGTTTTATTACAAGCGAGGAATCTTTAACAGCACAGGTTATTATTCGCGGTGGTATGGAAGCGCAGCAATTAAATGGCACCGAGATTAAATGGCAGGATAGCGGACAAGAAGGTTACGTGCGCTTTGAATTACGCGGTGAATCAGGGCAGGCCTGGACACAGCCACGCTTTGTTTCAGTGGTGGAGGCTCCATGAAGCCAGAAGATTTACATGGCTTGCTGATCACCATTCAACGCCGTGTGCCAAGTCAGAATAAATCACAATATAGTCATTGGCGTAACTACACGCGTGAACGTGATGCTTGGTATGTGCTCATGCGCAGTCAACTCACACCGCAAGATCAGGTCGATTTTCCAGTGCGCTTGGCGATACGTTCCTTCCGTAATCGCTTGGTTGATTATGCCAATTTAGTTGGTGGTGCGAAGCCGATTCCTGATTGCTTGATCAAACTTGGGTATTTAAAAGACGATAGTCCCAAGTGGTTTCGCTGTACCTATGAGCAATTTCAGGTGCCGCGTGCAGAAGAGCGTACCGAGATCGAGTTTTTGGCCTGGGATGGCTTACTGGGGGACTGAGGGAGCAGGACTGAGTCGTGTTTCTGCCTATTCCAGCAGGCGTGCAGAGTCCCTGTTTCATGATAGCGAGTCCTTGAGTCACTAAGAAACAAGCCATTATAGGTATGCTCTACTGGGAACATGTATGCGTTGGTGTTTAGTTTTCTCTTGTTGCTTGCTCAGCCTTCATCTTGGCGCTGCTGACTTTCATGGCTGGCAGTCGATGGAGGTCATTAAACTTGATGATGCGCGTGGGCGCAAAGCTGGCCCGATTCGTTCAAGTGCCAGTATTCGTATTGGTGACATTAATGGTGACGGCCACGAAAATATTATTGTCGTGAAGCGTCGCCAATCTTTATTGGTGTGGTATAGCTACGTTCTTTCGGATCAACGCAAGACCATTGCCTCTCAAAATCGTCCGAATGCATTGCCATTAACACCGCGTTTTCAAGAACATGAGTTTAGACTCGAACGTTTACCGCGTGATGTGATCGTTTTAGGACCTAAGCGCGTTGCTGTTTTAGTTGGCCCACCGAATCGACTTGAGATTTACAATATTGATGACGACGGTGCATGGAAAAAAGACCAATACATTTCGTTATTACCCGGAGCGCCGACGCCGCATATTCAAATGCTCCACGTTCCAGGTCAAAAATCCTTATACATTCAAACCGACGCTGGTGTGCAAATTATTTCTTTAGAAAAAGAGTTAAGCGTTTCGTGGATGCGTCCACGTGATGATGCAATCCCATGGCATTGGTTTTTAAGCGACCTTGATGGTGATGGCGATAAAGATTTAGTGAAAGTATTTGGCAGTGCAGTGGAAACGATTGTTTGGCATCGCAACGAAAATGGTTTCCGTCCACCGCAATCGGTGCATGACAATAAAGTCCGCGATGCAGTCGTACTTGATCGTAAAAATGGTGCGAGCGATATTTATATGGTCGATGCCATCGGTGATGCCTTATTGCGCCGTTACCGTCTACAAGCTGGCGAAGAACATCGCTTTGGTGCGCAACGCGCCTTAACCTTGCCCGGTCAAAAAGCGCCGTGGGCTGGTGTGCGTTTAGAGGATAAAAATGCTTTGGTAGCTTATGATACTGAACACCCACAATTATTGGTTTTCCCATTTAAAGATGGCGATTGGACTGAGGCGACGAGTTTTCCGTGCATAGATAAAGTAGAGGCTGTTATTGCACCGCAGGCCCAACCAGGTGTTTTATTACTTAAACGCAAAGACGATTCTGAATTATATAAAAGTGAGTGGAGTAATGGGCGCTTCAGTTTCCCACAACCGTGGATGCACCAGGAACACAAGGCTGAGAAGGTGAAATTGTTAAATATTGGCACTGCTGGCGATAACGTCTGGTGGACCCAAAAACAAAACAAAGACATTGTTTTATTTGTTTGGCCAAAATCTGAAAAGGCACCATTACAATATCGTTATACCGATAAAGGTGAAAAGGTAGAGGTGGCCAAATGGCTTGGCGGCACCACCTTGTTGGTGAAAGATACCTTCAAACGTGATGGTAAGATTTATGATATTGAAAATGAACAAGTGATCGAACGTCAGTGTGCGCATTTAAAAAATATTAATGTCAAACAATATCGTGCACAAATAAATGCAGAAGGTAAGATTTTACCTATGCGCCATAGTGAAGGTGTTTTGCAATGGCTGGATAAAAACCTTCATGCGGTTGATCAAATTATGTTGGATGATGGTTTGCGCATCGATGATTATGTAGTTATCGGCAAAGAACAATTTGTGTTACAGGCTGATTCAATGAAATTATTTCAGCTGAAACGCGATGACAGTGGCGTTATGCGTCGCGATAAGCAGTTTGAAATTCCTGGTGGTTTTGATGTACATCTCGATCCGGTTATGGGCTTATTCATTCAAGAGCCGGGCTGGGTCTGTCGACTCGACGCCGGCAAACCATGGACCCTCGAATCAATTGAGCACGTGGACGAACGCCAGGCACAACCAAAAGGATTGAAGGAAACGAAATACAATCGCCTCTTTGCTGTTTCGGTGCATGGTGCAGAAGAGGGTGCATTCATTGTCACTGACGATAGACAGCATCGCCTGAATCTGTTCAAACGTGATGCTAAGGAAACCCAGCCGTTGGCGTCTTGGAAGGTATTCGAGGATACTAAATACCCCTATGGCGGTGGCCGTGCTGCCGCAGAGCAACGCGAGCCCCGTTTGGTCAGAAGCATTCTCTTCGATAATGACAAGGAACCTGATTTACTGCTGATGTGTCATGACCGATTACTGGTGTATTTAAGTCAGCGAGATTAAATGATGCGAATTTTACTACTTATTATTGTTTGTGTGATCACTGCGCATGCTGCAGAGCAAACAGTCATGCGCGTTGAATTAAAAGACGGCGCTAGTTTAGAGGCGCCAGTTTTGAAGCAAAATGATGAAATCATTGTTTTGGATCTTGGCCACGACGTTTTGCGACTGAAGTGTGCTGATGTTTTGAAAATTTCCAAAGCCAATGAAAAGCGTGAACAGACGAGTAACTTAAACCGTCAAGATGTGTATACATTAGGGAGCCTGCCTGACTCATCGGTTTCGAAGTTAGTACCGAAATTAGGCGAAGCGGTAGTAAAGGTCAGTACACCCGGTGGACTAGGTTCAGGTTTTATTATTAGTGAATTGGGGCACGTTATTACCAATTATCATGTGGTTGAGCGCGAGACCGAAATCACCATTACCTTGTTTTTGCAAAAAGATAATGGTTTGGAAAAACGCGAAGTAAAAGATGTGAAGATTCTGGCAATCCATCCATTGCGTGATTTGGCATTATTGCAAATAGATGAAAAAGCGCTTAAGGACATTTCATTGCAACCAGTCGTCATCAGCGAAAAGTCGAGTGTTAAAGTTGGTGATATGGTTTTTGCTATTGGTAATCCGTTGGGCTTAGAACGGACGGTTACCAAAGGCATTGTCAGTTCAGTGACGCGAACCCTTGGTCATTTACGATTTATCCAAACCGATGCGGCGATTAATCCGGGTAATAGCGGCGGGCCATTGTTTAATAAACGTGGCGAAGTGGTTGGTGTTGCCTGTGCTGGCTACACCTTTTTCGGTGGTTTAGCATTCGGTATTCCAAATACCGATCTCATTGATTTTTTAAATAATCGAGATGCATATGTATTTGATGCGTCTCAGCCTCAAAATGGCATAAAATATCTCTCACCTCCTGGTGCAGGACCTGATCAGGAACAAGATAAATAAAGGAATACTTCCATGAAATACCTAACAATGGCAATGCTTTGCCTATGCATGACGTCTGTGCATGCGGTGTCGAGTTTTGAATGTTTGCCCGACTCGACCTTAGTGAGCGTTGGCATTCCAAATGGTCAGGATTTATCACTTGCAGTGAAGAAGACCAAATTGTATGCGCTCCTGAATAATGAGCAGCGTTGGAATAAAATTGAAAACATCATTAACACAGCGCAACCAGGTGCGATTGACCAGGTAGAGGCTGCTTTGAAAACCTTTGGCTTAAGTCTCGATGATTTGCCAAAGATGATTCATGGTGAGCTCGGTGTGGCCGTTGCGGTCCATCAAAATGACAATCCTAATCAAGCACCGTTCTTTACGGTTTTCGTTTATTTTGAACCACAGCCAGAATTATCAGGCCGTTTAGCTGCTGCGATGGAACAGGCAGCTGAAATGGATCAGGCTGAAGGTACGGTGCGCACCGACTTTAAAGTTGGTGAACATGATGTCGTTGAATTGGCTAATGATGCCAAAGACACACGTGCTCTATTTAATAAGCGCGGCGCTAAATTTCTTATTGCAATGAGTGACGTGAAGAGTGCCGAAGCTAGTAAAAATGCATTTGCTTCCTTTTTAGATGCACACGTAGCGAATGGTGACGAAAATGGTTTTGCAAAAATTGTCATGAGCACACCAGGTCTTGCTGATGGATTACCAAAGGGTGCGACCTTGTTTCAAATGGCAGTTAATCCACATGCAATTATTAAGTTGATCCCAAAGGATAAAATTAACTTACCGGCTATGGCTGGTGCCGATGTACTGACCGCTGTTGGTGCTGATAACGTAAAACCAGGTATAATCCAAGTAAACATTCAAGGTAATAAAATGCATACCTATATGTTTATGGGTATTGAAAAACCGGCCGTTGGCTTGACACGTTTATGGGATTTGCCCGAATTAGAAGCCAAGCCAGCAGCATTTGTTGCTAATACCGTGCCGAGTTACGGCCAAGTCGGTATTGATTTACAACATGTCTATAACGTCATTACTGAGCTAGCAGTTAAACTTGCTGGTCCTATGGCACAAATGTATGTAACGCAAATCAATCAACAGCCGATGGCCTTTTTAGGCACTGATCTACAAACCTTCTTGGGTACATTTGGTAAGCGCTTGGTTATTTTAGACTTTGGCAACAAGCGACCAGCAGGTGCAGAAAATGCAATGAATGGATCGTTTACCAATCGCATGGCATTTATTTGGGATATGAACGACACCACGGCTTTACGCCAAGCAATGCCATTTTTACAACAAATGGCAGCGCAAAATGGTGGGATGGCTGCCAATGAGCAAGGCGCAACCGGTATCCGCTTTAATATGTCAATGATGCAACCAGGATTGGAAGGTTCGGTTTTTGTAACTGACGGCCAGTTATTAGTTGCGCTTGGTGGCGGTGTTACTGAAGACGTGCTCAATGCTATGCAAAACCCACCAGCTGCTGCTGATGCATTAAATGGCTCTAAACTGCATAATGATGCAGTTGCCTTAATGCCACCGAAGAAGGGTTTCTCGTGGGGATTCCAAGATGCAGGTAAAATGCTCGAAACGGCAGTAACGGTTATGCGCGCAGAATTAGAGCCTATGGCCTTATTGAATCCAGAGATCGGAATTATGCTTTCAATATTCCCAACTGCTGAAGAAGTGAAGGGCGTATTTGGTGTAGCTACCAATGCTGGTTATAATACCGAAAATGGTGTCGTCGTTTCAGGCTCTGTTGAATTAGGTCTTGCCGAATAATCGAACAATACATAAAAAGCCTGCCCTAACCGGGCAGGCTTTTTTTATGGCCTATGCAACAATTAGATAATGATACCGATATTTTTGACCTCGCGCTTTATCGCGATATTTTTCCACAGGCTGATCGTCTGCTAGTGGAGGAGCGTGATCATGCGGGATTTTCAGGTGCTTATTTAAAAACTTTACAATTTTATCATGGTGAAGAATGGTGTGGCCAATTAATGGCCAAGCAGGTTGTGTTGAATGAGGATTGGTTGTCGGTTCGTAGTGGTGATCGTGTTGGTCGAGAAGCACTGTGCATAACCTTGCTTAATAACGAGGTGGTGCAGGGCCCTTACATTTATCTGCAGCAATCTACAAATTCGTATGTGCTGATCATGCATGATGTCAGCGATGACTTGTTACCTGATAACCGTGAACCATTAATGGTAGCAGAGGAATTGAGCATTTTAAAATCATTGGCTCGGATGCATGCGTATTATTGGCAAAAGAATGAAGTAGCTGATGCATCATTTCTGATGAGCCTCACCGATTTATGCGACTTGATGTCACCGCGGGCGCAGGAGCTGATGCCGGCACCCAGTGGAATTGGTGATTGGATGACTGAGGGCTGGGCGCATGCGCAATCACAATTAAGTGATGAGTTATGGTCGCTCATGTCATGTCCAGCCGCTTCGATCACAGCAGCCTTTAAAGACCTGCCGTGCACCTTGATTCACGGCGATGCTAAACTCGCCAACATGTATTGGACAAGCTATGCCGATCTGCGCGGTGTTGGTTTCTTTGATTGGGCCTTTGCGGCTTATGCGCCAGCTACGGCCGAACTCGGTTGGTATCTAGCCGTCAATGCCTCACGGCTTGCCGTTGATAAGTACACCTGCATTCAGCTTTATCGACAGAGCTTGATCGAAGCCCTGTCGCTGAGCTTCAACGACAGCGAGTGGGAGCACATGCTTGATTGTGCTATACTTGTAGGAGCGCGAATGCTCTTGTGGACCAAGGCACGCAACCTCAAAAATCAGGTTTCTGGGGCTGAATCTGAGTGGAACTGGTGGTTGGCAGGGCTAGAGCGCATCAAAATGAACATAGGTGACTAACTGACGTTGATAGCAAAGGGCGAAGCAATGCTTAACGCAGGCGCTTTGGCCTACTATAGTGAATATCGCTGTTAACAGGAGTAATCGTCTATGGCATCGCGTAGAACAAGTCGCGTTTCTCGTCGCGGACAGGCAAATGATGAGGGGACAAGCAGGTCTTCTCGCCGCGGTAAAGCTGAGGCAGAACCAGCCCCAGAAGCACCAGCACCAGCCAAGGGACGTTCGTCTCGCCGAGCAGCTGCAGCACCAGCCGAAGAGGCACCTGCCCCAGGTGGACGTCGCAGCAGTGCACGTATGTCTTCTGCTGGTGAAACTGGCCGTAGTAGCAGACGTAATGAAACCCAGCGCAGCAGCCGTAGTAGCGGTAGCAGTCGAGGCAGCGGTGGCCGTGAGGCTAAGCAAGCTGAGGCCAAAAAGAAACGCATGTTCATGAACATTGCCGTCGCAGCAGGCATACTGCTCGTGGGTTTTTTGATCTACATTAATATTCCAAACCCAAATTTACCAACAGCCGAACGTAATTGGGCTAATGCACAGGCTAAATTTTCACAATTCAAAAAAGAAATGGAAGCCAAGAGCGATGTGGCAGCTGAGCAGCTAGCAGCAGAAATTAAAGAAATATTAGAAACGCCATTATTTGCGATGGGCACAGATGATCCGTCTTTTTATAAGGATCCTGCTTTCTCCAATACCATGTATTCTATGGATGCCAAGAATATGATGGAAGAATTAAATAAAGAGATGGAGAAAATCCCTGGTATCGTCGCTGATAAAGCGGCTAAACGAAATAAAATGATTATTCTCAATCAAATTGCTAATGTTAAAAATATTGAGGATCTAGAGGCATTTAAAAAGAGGGTAAACGATTATCGACGTAATCCTGTTGATATGGGTGGCGATCCTGATGCGAAAGCGCAAAGCCGATACAGTCGTCACATTGAAGAAATCAATGCGCAGATGAAATTGGTAAACGAAGAGGACGAACGACGCAAGGCCTTGAGCGAAGCACAGCGCAAAGCCGAAGAGGAAGAGCGTAAACGCATTGCTGCCGAAGAAGCTGAGAAAAAGAAACAAGAGGCACTGGCTAAGGTCAACGCTGCACGCGAAGAAGCTGAAGCCAAACGTTTAGCCCAAGAAGAAAAAGATAATCCGGCGTTAGCGGAAGCGCGTAAAGTTGCCAAGCTCAGTAATGCCGAGATCACTAAGAAAGCCAAAGATGCTCTCAAAGAATACAATTTTAAAGCGGCTTACGCCTTTGCTGATAAATTAAAAGAACAAGAAGGCTATGATCTTGAGGCTGAAAAGGCTAAGCTCAAAGAAGATATTAAAATCATCTTCAATAATACGCGTAAAGAAATGGCCCAAGAATTCAACGACGCCCGTCAATTATCACGCATGGATCGTGTCGCAGATGCACGCAAATCGATAGAAGCCGCAGTTCAAAAACTCGATAAATTGCTCGAGGCTGTTGAAGACGAAGAAGTCAAAAAAGAGCTGACCGATATGAAGCCGCTTTATGATCGGCTCTTTGATAAGCTAATGAATTAGCTTATCAAAGTTGTCTCGAGGGGGCTATGCCCCCTCAAACTCCCCCCACGACGGTTGTACGGTCAAGCCGCATCGAGATCGCAATCTATTTTATGTTTTACATAAAATTCGGGCAGATAGCCCGACCGTTGCTCGGTCGTCGCCTGAACAGGCCAAGGAAGTTTTGTTTTATTTGGACACTGAAAATTTATGAATTGTTGTCAGGTGATTGTTGCAGTTCAACGCTTAAGTTTTTGAGTATTTCTTGTTGTCGAGAACCAATTTTCGCTAAGGGTCGTTGTGCTTGAATAAGAGCTAAGGCTGATTCGGAATCATTCGCAATTTCTAATTTTATTAGTAGTAGGGCGGTGAATAAGCCTGTTCGCCCATGCCCCTCAGCGCAGTGTATATAAATTGTGCCTTCTAGAGTGGCACAGAAATCAATCCATTGATGCAATTGAGATTTAGATGGAATAAAGCCATCCAGAATTTGGAAATTATGATAGTCTTTGTCCCGTAGTGTTTTGCATTCATTAAATTCACAGGTTAAGTCTATGACGTGATCTATATTTGAGGGGCATTCGCTGCTATAAAGGCGACGACCGATGATTAATCGATCATTAATACGATGATAAGCCGGTTCTTTTTTGACTAATCTTAACAGTGTCCAAACAGACCATAGATAGCAGAGATAAGGGAATAATAGTAGAGTATTGCAGATATTTAATCTACCGCTTCTTTTTCCATAAATTTTTGGTCCTGCAAAGAAATAAGAGATAGAAACCAGTAAGAAGCTCAGTGATGGCCATACTAACAAATAATAATAGCCACCCTGGTGCAATGCATGATAAGCGAGTAAGCAGCATACGATAAGAAATAGGATGCCGTATTTCATAGGCTATTTATATGTTTCATGTAATTGTATGCTACTTCATTTTTATTCATTAAGGCGGCGATAACCGAATTAATATCTTCCTCAGATTTATTCTGATTGAATTTAGCTTTGGCTTCGAATTGTGGATTTTCTATGTTGAAAAAACGGATGGCTTTGCTGAGTGCTTTAAATGCATCTTCATCAGGTAATTGCCAGCCGTTGTCGCCTTCGTAAATCTGCACCATTTGTTTGAAGCAATCCCAGGTTGCGTCTTCGTCATCTATAAACGAGATAGTGCCGTGGCAATGAACGACGGCGTAATTCCACGTCGGTACGTTGAATTCACTGTGATAATAGTTTGGTGAAATATAAGCATGCGGTCCATGGAATATCGCCGTTAATGCTGAGCCGTTTTTGACCTGTGCATGCGGATTATTAATGGCCAGGTGACCATAGAGTTGACCATCATTCAAGCGATTGATCGGTAGGTGGGTTATTAATTGATCACTGATCAACGTCGCAAAAGGATGCGCGGCAATGAGGGATTCGATTTCTTTCTGGTCGTTTAAAGTAAATGCATTTGGTGTGTACATGATATCGGTCTCAAGTTTATTTAAGTGGGGAATTGGAGTAGCTTTTCTTGGCCTGTTCAGGCGCCGCCGAGATTCCGGTATGGCCTATTTGGCCATGATTTTTGCGCAGCAAAAATAGAATACGACAAAGGCGC
>JANQLF010000190.1 GCA_028280785.1 Planctomycetota bacterium | reverse complement strand
CATAACACCGATTTTTTCGCGAACTTGACTAATGAAAATAACCGTGGTGTTCGAGTTGCTAATCGCTCCGGTTAATTTACGCATGGCTTTTGACATCATGCGCGCTTGAAGACCCATTTGTTGGTCTTCCATTTCACCGTCTAATTCAGTTTTAGGTACAAGGGCAGCAACCGAGTCAACAACCACAATGTCGACAGCGTTTGAGCGAACGAGTTGATCAGCGATTTCTAAACCCTGTTCGCCATAACTTGGTTGGGATACTAATAAATCGTCTAAATTAACGCCTAATTTTGCGGCCCAGGTTGGATCCAGTGCGTGTTCAGCGT
Source organism: Planctomycetota bacterium (assembly GCA_028280785.1). Classification (GTDB taxonomy): domain Bacteria; phylum Planctomycetota; class UBA11346; order UBA11346; family UBA11346; genus JANQLF01. The sequence goes on along the minus strand of JANQLF010000190.1, from coordinate 14,923 downwards.
CGATGATGGCAGCAATGCCGCCTTCTTTTTGTGCATTCGCAATACAAGTTAATGCGAGGGTTGTTTTACCAGAAGATTCAGGGCCATAAACTTCAACAATACGACCGCGTGGAATACCGCCGATACCGATGGCGATGTCTAAACTTAAACTACCTGTGGGGATGGCGCCAACATCGGTGCGTTCTTGATCGCCAAGACGCATGATGGTGCCTTTACCATGATTTTTCTCTATCATCTCGAGTGCGGCGTCGAGTGCTTTTTGTCGTGCGTTGTTTTCTGTGTTCGTTGCGGTTGCAACCATGGTGCTACTCCGTTTCTCTGTTTGCTACGGTGATGTTTAGGTTAGTGCGCTTGGCGATATAAAAACGCCAAGGGGCCGACCACTTGACAAGTGCCGCTTTTTTTGTCGACCGTTAAAGGTTTGTATTGGGAGTTTGCTGGTTCGAGGACGATGTGATCGCCGCCGAATTTAACGCGCTTAAGGGTGGCCTCGCCGTCAACAACGACGGCACCGATGTCACCATTATTCACGTTGCGTTTAGAATCGATAACCGCGAAGTCGCCATCTAAAATGCCAGCTTCGATCATCGAATCACCACGGACTTTTAATGCAAAGCGTCCTGGGCTTGGTACCACGTCCTCTAAATAGGAATCATGCTGTTCGGTAGCCAAGATGGGAACGCCAGCAGCAATCGCACCGATGACCGGCACGCCCAATTGTGCTGGGCAGCGATCAAGTGCGGCCCAACCAGCTTCGGTCAGGCGAACATTGCGTTTGAGTTTTGGATCGGTTTCCATCAGGCCCTTGCGAACCAGGGCTTCGACGTGCTTACTCACGGCAGATGGAAAGGCGTAGCCAAGAGCTTCGGCGACTTCGGCGCGACTTGGTTGAACACCATGGTCTTCGGCGTCGGCAAAGTACTCGAGGATGCAAGTTTGACGTGGTGGTAAGTTCATGTTTCGGACTATGGGTGTAAATGAACCCGTGTCAAGACAAACCCGGGTCAATTTCCACACCTATTAATTCAGACCCATGAAAAAACCGACTCGCAAGGAGTCGGCTTTGAAAATTCTATTTAAGTCCTTTAATTAACGTTTCTTGGGACGGCCAGCGGCGCGTGCACGTTGGCGGTTGATGATCTTGCGACCAGCCTTGGTGCTCATGCGACGGCGGAAGCCGGTCATTTTACGTTTCTTAAGGGAGCTGTTGCGTTTCTTGATCTTCATAACTGACTCTCAAATGGGCCGCGCAATCTAAGCCACTGTAACTAGAGTCAAGCTAAGATTCTGTGTCGAAAATCAGGCTCGGTTCAAAGCCCAGTAAATCGCAGGAGGTGCAGCGATAATCGACGTTGTTGATGACGGCTTCAATGCGCGCAGCCTGCGATTCGCTGCCGTGCAGATGGCCATAGATGCAGAACTTGGCCCCGGATTCTTCGATGATGCTGCTGAAGCGACTTTGCTTACGACCGGCGGGAATTGGTGGATAGTGAAATAAGCAGATGCGTAAGGTTGTTGCTTGGTTTTGCTCATGTTGTTTTAAGTCGTTGAGGCTGAGCTCTAATTCGCGTTGTTCTTTTTCTAAGGCTTTATCGATGTCTTCTTGGCTGCGTTTATCGCCATAACGTGTTAATGGTGCAAAGTCACCGCCACGTGCACCAAAAAAACCGACGCCGTTTACAATGCAGGCATTTTTTTTCAAAGCATAGGTTTTTTCAGGTAAAACCTCATGTAATTTTGTTTTGGTTTTTGGCCACCAATAATCGTGGTTGCCTTTGACCAAAATTTTTGATCCAGGCCGTTCAGCCAACCAGGCAAAATCGGCGACAGCATGGGCGGTATTTTTTGCCCATGAAAAATCACCCGGCGTGAGCACGATATCATCATCGGCTACGACTTTATCCCAGGCTTCGGCCATCTGTTGATGATGGTTTTGCCAATGGTCGCCAAAGACGTCCATTGGCTTGTCGCCGTCGAGTGATAAATGCAGATCTGAAAGGGCCCAAATGCGCATGGACGAGCTTCTAACAGATGCCTGGAATGAGGCTAGTTCTAACCCCATTTTTACCCAAAATTCGTCAAATTCTTCGGGATAAACAGTTGAGACAGCTAAGTTTAGGGACACACTACGTGGCCCGAGGAACAGAAGCAGTATGGCACGACAACGTGGTAAACAGACAGTTATGGTGGTCGACATAGGGACCAGCGCGATTCGCGCGACCATAGCCGAATACCGTCGTCGCCAGATGCATATTTTAGAAGACCTCAACGCCCCTATTGATTTGAGCGAAGGTCTGCGTGGCGGCAGTCTCGACCGCGACACCATGGACCAGGTCGAGCACATTCTCCTCAACATGAAAGAGGCTGCGGCTAATTATGGCGTCGAACGCATGCGTATTGTCGGTACCACGTCGTTACGCGAAACCGTGAATAGCGATGCCTTAGTTGAGCGTTTGCATACGCGTCACCAATTGCATGTCGATATTGTTGATAGTGCCGAAGAGGCGCGCATTTATTACGAAGGTTTACGCGCACTGGCGAAAATAAATAAACGGCCGATGCGTGGTACGCATTTATTGCTCGACATTGGTGGTGGTGCCACGTCGACCAGTTTAATTAAAGATAATCATTTAATTTATACGGCTGATGAACCCTTTGGCACGATGCGGGTTCTTGATTTATTTCGCAATGTTTCTGATCACCAAGATTGGATTAATAGCGTTGAGCGCTTTACCCATGGCGCGGTTAAAATGATTTTACGTCGTATGGGTCAAAAGAGAGTGCATACTATTTATGTGAATGGCCCAGAAATTCGCCACATTGCTCATCTCATCGGTAAAGATTGTGATCAAGCATTTATTGAATTAGATTGTGCGTCGGTCAATGAATGGATGAAGGAAATGGGTCGCCTTGATTTTCACGAGTGTGCGGCCTTGTGGCAGTGTAGTGAGTCAGAAGCATTGCCGATCATTCCTTCAGCCTATTTATTGTGGCATTTAGCTCGTGAAGCAGCCGTCGATCATTTTGTTATTCCGAATATGCATTTGCGCGATGGTTTGTTGGCAGACATGGCGCCAGGTTCACATGGCCCGCAATTTTTAGGTCGTCGTGAATTATTAGCTGCTGCTAAGCAAATGAGTTCTCGCTACGGCATGGATATTGATTACGCGGAAAATACCGCATCGCTTGCCGCACAAATATTTGATCAAACACAAGATCTGCATCATTTAACCGAACGTGATCGAACCTTATTGGAATTTGCAGCGTGGGTCCATGACATTGGCGCCTTTGTGAATGTGCATAATCGTCATCTGCACACCCGTTATATTATTGAAAATGCGGTGGTTGCTGGTTTAACCAGAATTGAACAGCGAACGATTGCCCAGGTAGCGCGCTATCACCGTCGTGACCATCCGGTACCTGAACATCATGATTTTTATAATTTACCGCGTAGTGTACGTGTGCAGATTTCCTATCTCGCAGCAATATTACGTTTAGCGTATGCACTTGACGTTGAACGTTCACAGCGCATTAAACAAGTAACTTGTGAAGTGCATGAGCGCCGTTTGTTAATTCATGTTGACCGACGTCAAATTAGTTTGGAAAAATGGTCCATTGAAACCCGCAGTGATATGTTTGAGGAAGTATTCGGTCTCAAAGTCGTTGCCATTCCGCTGGCGGTGGAGTAAGGCATGACTGAAATAACCCACGAACATTTTGTTAATCGCGAATTATCTTGGCTGCAATTTAATCGTCGTGTTTTGGAAGAAGCGCAATTAGAACGCACACCATTACTTGAGCGCGCGAAATTTTTATCAATCGTAAGCAGTAACCTCGACGAATTTTTCATGGTCCGTGTTGCCGGATTACATAATCCAGGTGAAGAATTTGAAGATGATCCGGCTGGCATGACGCGACTTGAACAATTGGATGCTGTACGCCAAGAAGCCCGTGTCTTGGTTAATGACCAATATGATTGTTGTATGAAAGATGTGTTGCCACAATTGGCCGGACACGAAATACATTTGCGTCGGCCAGATACATGGGACAGCGATGATTATGAGTCGATGCGTCATCTCTATCACGATAATATTGAAGCAACATTAACGCCTTTAGCTGTCGATGTTGGCCGTCCATTTCCATTAATAGCCAATGGCAGTGTGTACATTGCCCTGCAATTAGAAGCGACCGGCAGTGATGGGGAAACGGTTAACGCATTGGTCGCTGTACCGAAGGGCGCGCGTTTATTACGCTTAGTCAGTGGCGAGCATAGTTTCGCGCTAGTTGATGATGTTGTTGAAACATTTTCAGAGAGTTTATTTCCTGGTTATAATGTCAAAGCAAGCTGTCAGATTCGCGTTACGCGCGATGGCTCATTGGATATTGATGAAGACGCCGCTAATGATTTATTAAGTGAAATTGAGCAAGAATTACACCATCGTGTGCAAGGTAGTCCGGTGCGTTTGGAAATTAATAAGTCTGCACCTGATGAATTACGCGAATGGTTGACCGAGCGTCTGGGCATTGATACATCGGATATTTATCGTGTCGATGGTTTTTCTGATTTAACCTTTTTAATGGGTTTGTATGGAAAATTAGCAGATGTATTTCCACAGCTCTGTGAAGAACCACATAAACCAGAGGCAATTAATTTAGATTGGTCAAATCCCTTTGCGCGTTTGCGTGAAAAAGAATTATTACTGTACCATCCGTATCATAGTTATCAGCCAGTGGTGGATTTAATCAAGCAATCAGCATCAGATAATAACGTCTTAGCAATTAAAATGACGCTCTACCGCGTCAGTGGTAATTCTCCGATTATCAAACATTTGATTGATGCCGTGCACAGCGGTAAGCAAGTGACGGTACTAGTGGAATTAAAGGCACGCTTTGACGAAAAGGCCAATATTCAATGGGCTCGTCGATTGGAAGAGGCCGGTGCTCATGTTGTCTACGGTTTAGTCGGTTTAAAGGTACATGCCAAATTATTATTAATTATTCGCCAAGAAGAAGATGGCATTCATCGTTACTGCCATTTAGGTACTGGTAATTATAATGATAAAACAGCCAGTCTGTATACCGACTATTCTTATTTTACCTGCAACGAAGCGGTTGGCCGTGATGTCTCGGCATTATTTAATGTATTAACAGGTTTCGCACAGCCACCACAGTGGGAGCGCTTGGCTGTTTCACCACTCACTATGCGCTCGACTTTTTATCAATGGATTGATCGTGAAATTGAACATGCCAAGGCTGGAAAAAAAGCTGAGATAAAAGCCAAATTTAATAGTTTGGTAGATGAAGGTATTTGCCGCGCGCTGTATAAAGCTTCACAGGCCGGCGTTAAAATAATTTTAATTGTGCGCGGTATTTGCATTTTGCGCCCCGGCGTGCCAGGGATTTCAGAAAATATTGAAGTTCGTTCTATCGTCGGCCGCTTTTTAGAGCACTCACGCTTTTTCAGTTTCCGCAACGATGGCCATGCGACTATGGTCATTGGCTCTGCTGACTGGATGACGCGTAATTTAGATCGACGCATCGAATCAATGGTACGTATCGAAGAACCGGTCTTGCAACAGCAGCTGCTAGAGCTCTTCGAGATGTTCATCAAGGACAATAAACAGAGCCGACTCATGCACCAAGATGGTACCTACACGATGATTGAGCCAGAGCCTGGTGAGGCGACCTTTAGTGCGCAAGAGTACATGATTGCCCAAGCCAAAAAGCACATGAGTGCGACTAAAGACAAAGAACCGCCGACATCGGTGTTTACGCCGCAGCGTCGGCAAGGGGGCGTATGATGCGGGTGAGTCTTGGGCCTAAACAGTGCCTAGCTGGGTCTTGCCCACCGATGCCCTACTCCAGAATAGGCAATGCTCGGGGACTGGTATATGGGTGATGCTGAAGAAGTCGATTTACTGCGCCAACAACTTGAGGACAAGGTCAATGAGCTTGCCCAGGCGAATGGTCAAGTCGGTAAATTGCGCAAGACCATGCTCCAGCAGCTTACCGCCATTGGTAACATCACGAAACCGCTGTTCGAACTCGATGGTGAATTCTTTGGTGGCCAATTTCAAAACCGCGAAGATGGCAGTAATCCTTTCCAAAATTGGCAATTAGCCGTTGAAATTGTTGAAGCAGCGCGTCAGCATTTTTCTGGCCAGAGCGCCATGCTCGACACCCCACATTTACGCGAGCAACTTGGTAGTTTAAGTGAAGCTATTGGTGGCTTACGCGATTCTGCGATATCAATGCGCCGCGAAAGTATTGAGGCTGTTGGCATGCCAGTCGACAGCAGTGGCTTTGAAGCGCGCGCCTTTCCCGAAGACAATGCTGTCGCATTTGTCGTAGACGTTGCTGGATTTGCTCGCGAATTACAGGGGATTTGCGACCGAACAGCAGGACGCATTAAGGGCCTGGTGAGCATGGTCCAAGATGCTGACCAAGTACGCGGTCAAGCTGAAGAACAACTCGAAGAATTAAAGACCAACCCCAAGGTTCTCGCCGAAGCAGCGCGTGCTGAGGCAGAAGCCCTGCAGGGTGAGCTCAATGAACTGCGCGTTGTTCTTGCGCAGATGCAAGAATCGGGCGGATCGCCGTCTGCAGCACCGGCTGGTAGTGGTGGCAACCACGTCCAACAAGCACTCGTTCAAAATTTGCAATTGGAACTCGAACGCGGTCAGGCTGACCGTGAAGCAGACCTCGCTGAGGTACGCAGTTTGGCTGGTGATATTTGCATGCTTGCCGGCGAAATGGGTAAGGGCATTGAGGCAGATGATCTTGGTCCAGCGCGAGACGCGCTCAAATCAGAATTAGAGTCGAGTAACGCCGATGTTGGTACCTTGGCTTCAAATGCAGAAGCGGTGTTTTTGAGTTTAGCCGAAGGGCTGCAAACAAATATTAATAATATTCAAGAAGAATTATCAGGCTTACGTGATAGTTCCGGTGCGGCGTCTGAAGATAATCAAGCGTTGTTAGCAGAGGCAGAAAAAGCCTCAGCTGCGGTGCAGGAAGAATTGGATACCGTTAAACAAGGCTTGTGCGATGCAGAAAATGAACGCGATCAATTGCGCCAACAAATCGAATCGAGTGGTCAAAGTGCCAGTGAATTAGAGCAGCAATTAAGTGATGCACGAGCTGAGTTGCAAGACCAGCAAAATCGCGCAAACGATGCCGAAGCGTCAATCGAGAAAATCAAATCCGAATTAAGTGACGCGGAAACCGCAGCGCAAGAATCGAAATCAGCGCTTAGTGAGTTGGAAACGCAGCAAGAAGCACTCGCAGATGAAAAGCGTACCTTAAAACTGGAATTAGCTGAAGCAGAATCAGAGCTACGTAATTTAAAGGCTGAATTAGAACAACAGCGTAGTTCAACGCGTGATTCCGAATTAAAAGCCGAAGAAGCATCGGCTGAAATTGAAAAAGCACAAAAGGCAGCAAGTACCGCTCAGGAAGATGCTGAACGCAAGGTAGAGCAATTACAGCAACGTTTAGCAGAAGTGGAAAAAGAACGCGATAGTGCTCGTCAGCAAATGAAAGAAGTGCGTGGATCCAGTGAAGAATCGATGCGCAAGGTCAGTGACCTTGAAAATGAGAAGGATGATGCTGAACGCGCAGCGCGTGCCCATAAAATGCATAGCTCTGATCTCGAAAAACAAATTGCTGATCTGAAAGATAAACTAGCTGAGCAAGAACAATTGTTGAGTGACCAACAATCTGAGACCTTGGCAACAGCACGTGAACGCGACGAATTTAAACATGACAAAGAACGCTTAGAAAAAGAATTAAGTGATGCTAATTCACGAGCGGCAACGAGCACCAAGGATGCCGAGCGCGTCCAAACCGAAGCCCAGCAAGAAGTCGACAAGCTCAAAGAGCAAATCGATAGTCAAGCCGAAGGCCGTCGGAATCGTGAAACCGTTTTTCATAATGAAAAATTATCATTGGAAAAAAATCTCGACGAATTACGCACGGCGCATGATTTATTGACCGAACAATTAGAAGAAAAAGACAAAGAATTTAAGAGTTTGCAACGCCAATTTAGCCATGAAAAACAGGCTACTGACGCCAAGCATACTAATGCTGCTGATCGTGTGCGCGAGGCTCAGGCTGAGGTTGAAAAATACCGCAATGAACGGGAACAGCAGGAAGCTAAGGTTTCGCAAGCAGATCAATTGAAGAAAGATGTCGAAGCTCAGCGTGCGGCGAATGAAGAAGAAATGAATAAAATGCGCAATGCGCGCGATGTCATGCAGCGTCAGATGGATGAAGCACATCGTCAGATGCACGTCATGGAAGCGAAGATTAAAGAACAGGAAAATGCAGGGCGTGTTGCTGAAAGCGAATGGAATGCACTGCGCGTGGAAGGTGAAAAAGAGCGTCAAGACTTAGCTATAGCAAAATCAGATTTAGAAAAAGCCTTACAAGTTGCTGAAGAAGAAAAGAATGCGCTTGCTGAGGAAAATGCGCAACAGGCTGAAACGGTGTATAAGGCAACCAAAACCGTTGAAGATAATATGGCGATTCTAACTAAGAAAGAGGAAGATAATGAAAGCCTCAATCGTCAATTAGAACGTTTGCAAAAAGAGGTTTCAGATATTTCTGCTGCACGTAACGAATTAGCTGACCAAATGGCGGCTAGTGAAGCACGTGATGAAAAACAGCAACGCACCATCGCTAATTTAGAGCGACAAATGCGCGACTCGCAAGCTGCTCATCAATCACAGTTGGAAGAATTAAAGGGCTTCTTGACTTCAGCGCGCGATCAAATTTTAGAAGCGAAACGTGCGCAAGCTGAATTAGATGAACGTGATAAAGAAATTATTCTGAAATATAAAACCGATGCTGAGCGCTTGGCTGAAGAACTTGATGCGATGAAGGCTGGTAACGATTCTGATACCGAATCAGCGGAAGATGCCGAAGAAAAAGCTGCAACTGCTGGCGACGATTAAGCCAGCGAGTCCATCAATAATTTTAATATTTCTAATTCTTTAGGATCGATGTTTTGATCGGCGCTGGCCATTTTGGCGCAGAGGGTGTAGATGTCGTGAATCTTTTGCGCATCACCAATGCGTAACTTCGCTTGTTCAACAAATTTTTCGACTGCGTGCGTATCTTTAAGTGTTTCGATAATTGTGCCTTTGATATCGCTTAAATAATCTTCAATGCCGTCCTTGCCTGACCATGTCGAATCAAGCAGCAGGCGGTCAATCATGTCGGCTTCATTTGGATCAATAACACCATCAGCATACATAACCAGCAGCAGCAAATCGATGCATGCTTCCTTCTGAATTTGCGAGAAATTTTGCAGATTGTTGATTTGAGCAATGAAGACCTGGCGCATGGGCTGTTCCCTTTTGCGCTAGCATAGATTCCAGGTCTCCAGCTCAAGCCAGCTTAAGGTATTTCCACTAAGCGCTGTTCATCTACAGAAGTGCGGATCGCGTCATATAATTGCATCGATTCGAGACAATCGTGTCCAGTGCTGACTGGTTCAGCATTGCCTTGGATAGCTTGGATGAAGCAGTTGATTTCATTTTGATGACCAGTGGCGGCACCTCCGTCGCCACCAGCGGTGCTGAAATTCCCTTGCTTGAATTCAACGATTTTGTCGTGTTCATAAATTCTCCAACTCACCGAGTCGTTAATCGTCATCCACGAATCTTCACCGGTAATTTGAATATCTTCTTCCATGAGCCCACGGCGATGTCCACAGAAGCAGAATGATCCAACGGCACCATTTTTGAACTCTAGATTAATAGTGTAGGTGTTTGGCTCTGGGCTCATGGCGTAGACTTTTGCTGCGGGCCCAAATAAATACACGGCTAAGTCAATTGAGTGAATGCCATAATCTAAAAGGAAATCGCGGCGTGGACTGTTGTTTAAATAAGGACCGAAGCTGCGAAAAATACTCATACTGCTTGCTTGGCCAAAGGCTTCACTATCAATAAATTCTTTGGCGCGGCGGTAACATTCAGCGTAACGTTTTTTAAACGCACACATGTATATTTGTTTAGTTTCTTCCTGAACTTTGATTAAGGTTTTTAAATCATCAATTGTTTCAGCAGCAGGTTTTTCAGTGTACACTGGCAAGCCCGCTTGCATGACTTTTGCTGCACCAATAGGGTGAAAGCTTGGTCCAACACAAATAATAACACCATCTAGTTCTTCTGTAGCGAGCATCTGATCTAAATCAGTGTAGACTTTGCCGCCGTATTGATCGGCACGCTCTTCGGCTTTTTCTTTCTCAAGGTCACAAACAGCGACCAGTTTTGCTCCGGCTCTAGCAATACGTGGATAAATTTGACGGCCCGATAAACTACCGGCACCAACGATGGCGATTTTAGGTAAACTCATAATATTCTCTCTAATTAATTAAACGGCTTGTAATTGTGGTGCTTTTTCAAAGCTGCGACGACCAGTTGGATACAGAACGATCATTTCGCAATTAACATCACCATCATTAATGGCGTAATGTGGCTGACCAGGAACGAGGTGTAATACGTCGCCTTTATTTAAACGCACTTCGTGCTCACCACAAAAATGACGACAGGTGCCAGCTTGAATAATAATGACCTCATGATCAGTCGGATGCTGATGAGCTGGATTAGCTTGTCCTGGTTTAATCGTCACAAAGCCAACAGTTTGTTGGCTGTCATCGATGATATCATCATTGGATAACCAGTGCAGGGCGCCCCAATCGGTTTCTATTTTATGCGCATCATCTTTATGATAAACGCTGTGACCAATAGACTGCGTACCGCAGGCATCGAATGGGGTTAAGACAGTCTGGCAGTAATCAAATGCGCCTTGGATATACACTTGGGCGCTGCGATCTTTGCCACCAACTTCAGGTTCTAAAGTTATTGCACCACGATAACCAGTGGCGTGAATACGTTTTAATAAGCGATCAATGCCGATGACGCCGTCGCCAAATGGGGCGGGTTGTTTATCTTCAAAGCGATCAGCTAAATGAATGTGCACCACGTCAGTACCGATTTTATTCCATGCGGCAATCGGATCATGACCGGCGTTGTAAAATTGTTGAGTGTCAAAATGTAAACCAACATTGGCCTGTGCACATTCAGCTAATTCTTCTGGGCTTTCGATCATGCCGCCGACATGATTTTGACTAAGCGGTTGTAAATCGAATTCACGAACCACATCACCAGCGCGTTTTAATAAGTCCAAAAATGCTTGTCGATCGTCACTACGACCACCGCGTAGGGTAACGAAGTTAGCAATGCCGCATTCCTTCCAATACGCACAGTGCTCACGCAATTTTGCTAAATAAGCTTCGGGATTGTCCAGATCTAAATTATCCGCGATCATTAATAATAGTGTCTGATTATTTTCTGCTAAGGCTGCTTTGGCCTCTGCGGCGCTGATCACCTCTGGATTTAATTTAAAAGCAAAAGTTTCCACATACGCGGCACCGATTTCGTTGCTGACTGCGCAGTGCTCTGTAAAGGGGAGATCCATCACGCAGCAACCCATAACGCCAATGCGATTGGTGGTAACTGTCGAAGGGAAAGAGAGTGATTGTGATGGATGCATGATTTGTTCCTTAATTAATGATCCGAAAATATAGCGAGGTAACTGGCTTTTTTGCCAGGGATGCCGATGGCACCATGTGGTTCCTGGGCATTAAAGGTGAGGGTGTCGCCTTTTTTGAGTCGATAGACTTGATCACCGACGCGGTAATCACAGCTGCCATTGAGCATGAAAATAATTTCTTCACCTTCGTGCTGATAGGTTTTGTCTTGCTCGGTTTCAGCGTCGAGATGAATGATGTAGGGGGTTAATGTAAATGGCGAACCAACGGCGAGGCGTTCGAGCTCATAGGGGCGCTCTTCGCTAGCACTGATGAGTTCGCGGTCTTTGGCGCTGGTGAGGACAGCCGTAGTTGAGCCGTTTTTGGCCTGACCATCAAAGACTTGGTTGATGCTGACGTTCAGCGCTTTGGCTAGCGTCATCAATGTTGCTATGGGAGCTTGGGCGTGGCCGTTCTCAAGCTTGCTGAGGTAGCCTTTGCTGAGACCACTGCGTTCAGCCAAGGCATTGAGACTGAGATCCTTGCCTTGGCGGATGTTGCGAATGTGTTGGCCGATTGCTGCTGGGTCCATGGTTTCCTATCATGAAACAGAGGTGCTAGAAATCAAGCAAAGAGTTTCCTTAAAGGAAACCCATTTGTCTATATTGAGATGGATTTAGGAGTTGGGAAAGAGTAGGTGGGCCTTGGTGCCGACATCTTGGGTGCTTTCCAGGCACAGATAGCCTGCGTGCTGGCGCATGAACTCATTGACCAAGGGCAGGCCCATACCGGCATGATGTTCCTTGGTCGAGTAGTTACTGTTGATGGCTTCTTCGAGATGATCGGGTGGGATTCCTGCGCCAGTATCGATGATGCAGATATCAGTATAGTTACCTGGTTTGACTTGCTGGTAGGGTGGGCGAGCGCCTTCGGCAATATCCATGTTGGCGATTTTGATATTGAGGGAGCCACGGTCGATCATCGATTCGCGTGCATTGAGCACCACATTCATGCAGCGGTGTGCAAATATGATTGGATCACAAGCGATTTCTTTATCGGTTTCGCAGTCTAAATTAACGCTAAATTGTTTGCCGAGACAGGCTTGGTAAAAAGGTATTTGGCTTTCAAAAAACTCTTTAATTGAAAATGGATCGCTGATGACTTGCGGGTGGTGTAAATATCCAGACAGGCCATTAATGGTTTCGAGGGCATTGTCGGTAGCAGACATAATTAATGTACATAATTCTTCGATGCTTGGATTATCACCTGCATCAAATTTTAATAATTCAGCTGCACCTGAAATGCCACCGAGATGATTTTTTAAATCATGAATTAAGCTACGAGCGATATAGTCGGTAGCATCCATGCGTTGGGATTGTTGAAATGCGAGCTTAATAGTGGAATCGTTATGTTGCATGGATTACCTATCCAATGTACTAAGCGCTTCCAAGCCTCAAGGCTCTTTTAATTTATTTACAAAAAGGGGGCATTACACACGCCGATGCGCTAAATTTATCGCTACTTCGACAGCGGATTTTAAGCTGTTTGGACTCGCTTTTCCTTGCCAGGCAATGTCAAATGCGGTGCCATGGTCAACAGAGGTGCGAATGATGGGCAAACCAAGGGTTAAATTAACGCCATATTCAAATGCTAATGCTTTAAAAGGTATTAATGCTTGGTCGTGATACATGCATAAATGGGCGTGAAATTGTTCTAACATGTGAGGAGCAAAAGCCGAGTCTGGTGGCAAGGCGTCGCTGCATTGAATGCCAGCATCGCGCAAGCTTTGGACTGCTTGATTAATAATTGTTTCTTCGTCTCCAAATAATCCGCCTTCGCCGGCGTGCGGATTTAATCCACAGACTGCGATCTGTGGTTTTTCATGACCAATGCCAATTAAAAATTCGTGAACTAATTCACCAAGGCGAACGATATCGTGTTTATTTATTGAACTTGGAACGGAGGCGAGTGATTGATGACAGGTTGCTAATGCAACGCAGATTTTTTTATCGTATAATAACATATACGAATCATCAGCCTGGCAGCGATCTTGAAGGATTTCGGTGTGGCCTGGAAATGGCGAACCAGCAAGTGCTAGTGCTTGTTTATGAATTGGGCAAGTGACCATGGCGTCGATTTTTTTATCCATGCAATCTTGAATGGCAGCATCAATACAATCGCTCGCTAATTGGCCGGCGTCTCGATTAATTTCACCGGGTTTAATTGATTCGATATTTTTACAGGCGATTTCCTTAATCTGTTTGGGTATTTCTATATCGCAGTGCTCGGCTACTCGCTCAAGCATGCGTTGGTTACCATAAACGATTAATTCGTGTTCAGTGAATGCAGGATCAGAACAAATTTTGCATGCTAATTCAGGACCGACGCCTGCGGCATCACCCATGCTAATGCCGATACGCTGAGACATTTAATTAGAGCCGATGACCTGAAGTTTTAATAATTTCCATTCGCTGTCAGTGCTAGTGAAAGACAGACGTGTTTGTCGCGGCAGCGATGTTGCCAATTCAGTGATGATTTGATTATTCATAAACACACTGGCATTACCGTCATTGTAGATAACGCGCAGATGCAAAGGCTGACGCGCTTTAAATGATAACGGCGTGACGCGTTCTTCATTTATGCCTTCAATATTAGCTGTAACATTTTTGCTATCGATACGAATAACTACAGGGAATTTATCACCACTACCAAATTGCAAGACCATTTCTGATTTGCCGCTGAGGCCTTTCGGGAATTCAAGATGGCAGGCAACGTCCCATTGTTTGTCACCGAGCAAACTGCGCGTTTGGAATTCATAAAGCTCTGAGGCCATACCTGACAAGAAGCCATCGCCGAGGCCTGGTTGTCCGATAACTAATTTCAGTTGTTGTAGATCGCTGCTGTCATCGAATTCAAGTACGGCTGCTTGGCTGCGTAGTAAAGCATCGCGACGTTTTTGTAGAACAGTGCTGGTGAAGATACCCGATTTTAATAAGAGTCCGGTGCCATCATCGGCATTACCGCTGAGCAGTAATGCAGCGCCAGCGGCTAAAATATCTTCGGCATTATTTGCTTGGAGTAATTGTTGACGCGTTGAGGCCCAATCTCCTAAAAATTTCACGCGTGCTGCTTCTTTAACTAAAGCGGCGTGGTGTGCATGCATCGGTTCAATGACCGTGCCTTTAAATGCGGCAGCCAGTTTATTTGAATTATCTTGCAAGCCTTTGAGATCACCGCTTTCAATTTGGCCGATGGCATCCTGCTTGGCTTTAGCCAGGAAGCGTTGCATACCGGTTATGGCTTGTTGATAGCGGGCTTCGACATCGGCACGTGATTCGCGCAGTACTTTAGAACGCAAATTATTTAATTGAATACATTGTTGGCGTAATT